>JBJKQP010000084.1:0-2541 GCA_046705105.1 Ignavibacteriaceae bacterium
AAAATGGCTATAGTTATGTTGATATAGGCGTTTCGCAGGATACGAAAGCCGAAAACCCGATGACACCTAGTATGGGCCTTATAGACTTTAAAGAAAAATTCGATGCCAAAACAATAATGAGAAATACTTTTTATATAAAGTTGTAAATTATATTCACCGGTATTGATTTTAATCGAACAAAAAGTATTTGAAATTCTTAATCATAGATTCTTGATACCGGATACTCGATATGCTTCATCCGGAATCGAGTATCGAGTATCGAGTATTGAGCATCCATGAGATAACATCTAAGATTTAAATATTCAGGAATACCTAAATTTATTTATGGCAGAGAAGAAAGAAGTTTTAATAGTTTTTTTAGGTAATATCGATTATGATTCAAGGGCATCGAATTTATATAAGTCACTTACGGAAAGAGGTTATAAGGTAAAGGTTGTTTCGTTTGACTGGCTTACGGAGGGATTCAAAAGCAGGAAAGGCGATATTACTATTTATAAACTCAACAAGGGATTCCTTTCTATTACATTCTATTTGAAATTTATTTTTCTCTTAAAGATTAATTTATTAGAAACAAAAGCTTCTATTATTTTTGCGGAAGATATTTATACACTGCCTTTTGCCGTGATATTTTTAAAGTTAAAAGGCGCAAAAGTATTTTACGATTCCAGGGAATTGTATGGTTATCTTGCTGGGCTGAAAAAGCGAAAAGTTATTCAAACAATTTTAAGACACGTTGAAAAAATATTCATTACAAAGGTTGATAAAGTAATTACAACAGGGGATATGGATGCAGAATTCTTAACAAAAGAATATGGGATAAAAAATACTTTGGTAATTCGCAATTTGCCTTTACTAACCAAGATTGATTCTCCGTTTGATTTTAGAAAAAAGTATAACCTAAGTGCAAATGATAAAATAATTTTATATCAGGGAGTAATTTTACACGGCAGGGGATTAAGATTAATTTTTGATATTATTTCCGAAATTAACAATGCTGTTTTAATTATTATCGGCGGAGGAGAACATAAAAAATATTATGAAGACTTAGTAGTTGAAAAAGGTATTGGAAATAAAGTTTACTTTTTAGGTAAAGTAAATCAAAAAGAATTACTCAATTTTACCGCCGGTGCGGATATAGGTCTGGCTTTAATTGAGAATATAAGTCTGAGCTATTATTATGCATTACCCAATAAAATGTTTGAATATATTTTAGCCGGTATACCGGTATTTGCAAGCAGCTTTCCCCAGATGAAAAATATTATTGATAAATATAATATAGGAGCATATGTCGATCCGGAAAATAGGGAAGAACTGCTTAGTAAATTAAAAGAATTAATAAATGATGATGAGAAAAGAGAGAAGTTAATAGCTAATTGTAAAGCAGCATCAAATGAATTGAACTGGGATAAGGAAATAGAAAAATTGTTTACCGCAAAATCGTTCCTTTCATAAAGTTCTTTAATTCCAGGAAATGGAACACGGAAAACACGGACGACACAGATTTACACGGATTATTTTTTTATCTGCGCAAATCCGCGAAATCCGTTTTATCCGCGTTCTATTGCTTACAATATTAATTCACTGCTTTAATTTTTTCGTTACTTCATAAATCAATGCTGCAGTAATTCCCCATATCACTCCTTCACTTGTTTTATAAACAAATACACTTTGTTTTTTGCTTCACCAGGGTTTGGAGTACCTTTTGGAATGCTAAGTTCACATAAAATTGAGTTGAAATTTGCCTATCTAACTGCCGAACCGACCAGCCGTTACGAAGAGCCTCCGATTCATAAAAAATTCATGCTTCACTTGATTTCACTATTCGAATAAGCATCACATAATGAGACCAGGATAATTGGAAACTATTATCTATATTTGGAAATAAATCCCGAAACTTTGTCTCGGATTTTTGTGAATCTAATTTCCGAGACACTGTATCGGAAATCTGTTTCACGGGATAGGTAAGAAAAAAAAGGCGCATCAATTCAAGATTATCAGCAGAAAAACCCCGACCAAAATTTTTGGTTAAATCGGAAGATAGATTAACCAGAAGGTTTTTGCCGTAAACAGCACGTATTTTGCCATGCTGTTCGAATTCGACTATTCTTCTTCCAACTTCCCAGTATGTAATAGTCAATATTTTATTTAATGTCTTTGCTGTTGATCTTCTTGCAGATTCAAGTACTGATGAAATGTCATTTAGAAGAGATTTGTACTTTCCGGATAAACTTGAAATCTTGTTTTTCTTTGTTGTCATCTTATTACCCCGAATTAAATGGACTTTTACAATAGTACTTGGTAGCTCCCAAATTAAACATTATAAAAATATTACGTAAACATTTATTCTACAAAAATATAAAAATGCTAAATAAAATTTTAACCAGTAATGTGAAAAGAAGGATTTTAAAATCTAACTGTAAAGCAGCATCAAATGAATTGAACTGGGATAAGGAAATAGAAAAATTGTTTACCGCAAAATCGTTCCTTTCATAAAGTTCTTTAATTCCAGGAAATGGAACACGGAAAACACGGACGACACAG
>JBJKQP010000085.1:0-22864 GCA_046705105.1 Ignavibacteriaceae bacterium
ATATAATTGTAAATCTCGCCGTTAAAGACAATCCACAATGTTTTATTTTCATTGTGAATAGGCTGAGTTCCGCCTTGCAAATCTATTATGCTAAGGCGGGTTTGAGCCATTCCGATTTTGGTATCAATGTATGCACCGGATTGATTAGGACCGCGATGGTTAATATAACCAGCCATCCTGCCTAAGGTATTTAAGGAAACCGGAGTGAATTCAGCCATATTTAATATGCCTGTAATTCCACACATATTAGCTTGCCTTTGCTATATTTGATTGCTTACGTTTAACAAATTCAGCTACTTTATTTATAGAAGAAAAATTTTCCGGAATAAGTTCTTCATCTTTCACTATAATATTGAATGTCTCCTCAACAAAGCTAACAAGTTCAACAATTCCGGTAGAATCGATAATACCCTTATCAAAAAAATCGGTATCATTGTCAATAGAACCTGCCTGACCAAAGAGAAAATTATCAATTATAAAAGTTTTTAACTTTTCACTAGGTTCCAATTTTCGTCCCTTTCATTATTATTTTAGTATCCGTTATTTTTAAAATACTTTTAAGAAACAGTCCAGGGAAATTTCCCTTCGTACCCCTTTACATAAATATGACCGTTCTCAACTAATTTTTTAATTTTTTCTTTAAACTCAACATTAGGCTTTGAAAAATCTTTATATTCAAAAAACGATCTTTCGTCGATTAAATGTTTATGGTTCTCAATAAATTCATCAAACTTGGCATAAACTCTTGCGGGTACACCGGCAACACAAGAATTTTCCGGTATATTTTTATTTACCACCGATCCCGCTGCCACAAGTACATTCGAACCAATTGTTATGCCGGGTAGAATAATAGAATTCTGACCAACGTAAACATTATCTTTTATTTCAACTTTTGCAACTTTTGAATATCCTCCCGTAAACTTAAAGGTAGTTGCATCGTGGGCAAGTATTAATACACCGTTGCTAAAGGAGCAGTTATCACCGATACTTATTAAATATGGATATTTATCATCAATAATAACGTTAGGCATAATAGTAACATTCCTGCCAATCTTTAAACCATCGTTAATTAATTGATTTAATTTTCGCTTAAATTTAATAAATTTTATTTCCGCATTAAAGTTTACCAAGATTTTATTAATAGTCTTCATAGTTTTATCTATTGCCATTTATTAGAAACTTTGGAGACGATCAACCTGAACTTTCCGCCGCCGGTATAATCGACTCCGTTTAAATCGAAATTAATTTTAAGATCGGGAAGAAGACCCTTACGTATTTCTGCTTTTATTAAATCCAGTTGTTCTTCTTCCGGTTCATTTAGTTTGGAAATTTTAATAGTTAAATTATCAATATCGTTTTGAATAATTTGATATTGTTTAATCCATTCCGCATTATATAAAATATTTAAATGGTTAAAGAAAGCTCCGTGAATATATCGGCCGTCTTTCAGCACAATAAAATCGCGAATTCTTCCGCCTAGTTCTCTAATTTTATCCAGGCTCCTTCCGCATTGACAAGTTCCATTTGAATAACTACCTACATCACCTGTCTCATACCTTATTAAAGGAAAAGCATAATTGAATAACGGCGTGCTTACTATTTTACCAAGCCCATCTTCATTTTTATCAACTACTTCCACGTAAGCGGATTCCATATTCAAATGGTAACCGTTGTGCTCTTTGCATTCAAAAGAAAATATTCCGCCTTCCGGGCAGCCGTAAAGATCGAATACTTTTGCGCCGAAAACGTCTTCAATAACTTCTCTTTGATTTTCATATAACATATCCGATGTAGTAATTATAGCATTTAACTTTCCCTTTAAAGAAATTGAATTTGTCTTGCAGAATTGAGATAATAAATAAATCGATGATGAATATCCGAATATATATTTTGCACGGGAATCAGATATAATCCGGGAAATATCTTTCAACTTTTCATCTGTTAAATGATAACTTGTAATTAAAACAGCGTTTTGAAGAAAGTTATAAATTATTCTTTTAAATTGAGAAGTATTGGGAAGCAACGAACCGCCGGCAAAATTAATAAATTTATCTCCGGGCTCAAATCCTCCTGCATTCCATGCACGAAAAATATTTGCCCACATGTAGCTGTGAGAAAGCATGTCTCGATAAGTAATAAACGGCTTGCCTGTTGTACCCCCTGTTTGAGTAATACGTGGTTTAAATGAATTAAAATTTGCGGCTTTAATTTCATTAAAATTATTTCTTACAACATCCTTGCCGGTTGTAGGCAAGTTTAGCAAGTCGTTTATTGACTTAAAGTCCCCGGGTTGAAAGGAAATTTGCTTAAATAACTTTGTATAGTACGGTACATTTTTGTACGCGTGTTCAAGCAAAAGTTTGAGTGCGGAAAATTGTATGTCCCTTAATTCCTCATTAGAAACATATTGTGTCTTAATTATCTTTTTATAAATCTTAAGAGTATTTGTTTTTCTAAAGAAGTCTAATATTTTATAATTTAATTGGAATAATGAGTTCATAATCTTTCAATAAATTTTCTAAATACAGGTAACTTTACATATTATAAAATCATCTCTAAATAGGGATAAATGCCGGACGCCGGATTCTTGATACTTGGTTCCGGAAAAGATAATGAGAATTGTAAATCCGGTATTATATCGCAGTTAAGATTCTTTTTGTAACTTTTTTCCAGCTATAATTTTTAACCATTTCCAAACCTTTTTCAATTCTTTGCGAGTTATCATTTTTTAATGCATGGTCAATTGATTCCAGAAATTCTTCCTTTGATTTAGCTGTAAAAACTATATCGTTATAATTTTCATTTACTTCTTCTATTAAAGTAGAAACAACCGGTTTACCTAGGGATAAATACTCATTCAATTTTAAAGGTGAGGAATTCTTAATCCATTCTCTTCTAATCCAGAACATAATGCATACATCAAATTGGGAAGCATAGTCAGGCAGTTCTTCATAAGATTTTTTACCGAGGAAAAATATGTTTGAACGTTCTTCCAGATGAGGCAAATAAATATCTTTTCTCCCTATAAATACAAAATTATAATCGGGTCTTTCTTTTGAACAATAATCTATAATTTCCCAATTGTTTGAATCCGTAAGTGTACCGTAATAGCCTATAACAGGATGTTTAATTGATTTTATGTCCCTTGGAATTTCAGTTTTATCTTTGCAGATATTGTTAAAATGTTCAAAGTCTACGGCGTGCGGAAGATAAAAGATATTTGATCTTCCGTCTTTACTTAAAAGATTTGAATAAATTTCTTTTGATGCACAATATATTACATCGGAATTATTAAATAATAAACTATCAAGATATTCAAGATACTTGCGGGAGTCATTATTAAGTTCCCTGTATGCGGTATAATGATCCGAATAATAATAAATTGATTTTGAATGTCTAAGGAAATTTAATGCAAAAGCATAAAGAGGTGTACTGAAAAACAATACGGGTTTTTTTATTCCGATAACGGCAGATGCGAAAGTAATTTGTAAATAAAATATTATTTTATTTAGATTAAAATAAAATCCCCTGCTGAAAACCGGAAATAGTATGGGTGTATAAACATAAAAGTTATCATCAACTTTTCTTAAGAATTTGAAAATACTTTTTAATTTCCTAATAATTCTGTTGGAGAAATTTTTCTTTTTAATTGAAGGAAAACGTGTGCCGAGCGGATTTATCCACAACACCTTGTAACCAAGTCCAATAAAGTTTTTAGTTATATGATACCTGGAATGCGGATTGCTGTTCCAGTAATCATCGCTTGAAAAATGTATAATTGATCTGCTCATTACTTATATGAGTTATAGATGCCGGCTAAAGATGTAAAGTCAAACCCGTTAGTCGTACACCAATTTAAATAATCTTCAACTAATTTCAATTTGCTTTGGGAATTATGATATCTATGATGAAGAAGAACCCCCGTCGTTTTATATTTAGAGTATTGTAATGTTTTTGTTTTCAAATCATTAAAAGTGAAAAACTCGGCATCTTCATCTTCATTTAAATATTTTTTTATAAAGCTTATATTCATATCAATTTCAAATAACCTTGTATCGGGGTAATAATTTAAATTCCAGGATACATGATGATTAAACAGAAATCCTCTTTTTACTAAGTGCCCTGCCAGGTAAAATATCTTTCTAGAAAGTCCGCTGTTGTAATGGGAATTAAGGACCTTATATCCTAAATCGTTTACTGCTTTAATTGCAGCCGGGTTATACGGGGCATACGGGAAATTAAATGCCGGGAACCATAAATTGCCGAACCAACTATTCATCAACTCTTTCCCGCGCTTTATATCATTATACTGTTCATTATAAGTTCTTTGTCCGCCGAATTCACCCTTTATAATTTTATTTTTAATACTATGATCGAAACCGTGCTGCATTATTTCAATATAATCGGGGTTTGATTTTTTAGTTTCCAGCAGCCATTCTGCAACTTCCTTAGTTATATTGGCAGGCTCAACTGCATGAGTTATCGGAATTTTCTTATCGATAAATAATTCGGTTATTTCGATAAGAGACTTATCAAGCTTATGCCTAACATCATCGTTTCTGAAAAATATTTTATTTGCCATATTTTATAATGTTGACGAAAGTAAGGAAAACATAGTCAATTTATTTTCTATAGTAATGTTATTAACAACTATTACTCAAAATATTTCAAGGAATATGAACAAGAATTTTAATACTGTTAATAACTAAATAATTATACAACTGCCTCGCCTATTAATTCCATTGTATTCTGTTGAGAATTGCTTTCATACGAATTAATAATTTTAGCCGCCCATGTACTCCAGCTAAAATTATTTGTTACCCAGATTGAAATTTCCCTGTTATTCCATATGGTTTGAAATGCTTTAATTAAATTTTCAGCCAGCTCTTCGTTACACTCGGGTTTGAATAAAAAACCGTTAAAACCGTCTTTAACAATTTCATCCATTCCGCCAACGTTTGCAGCAACTACCGGTAGCCCGCAAGCCATTGCTTCAAGCGGTGCCGCCGGCAATCCCTCCGACCTGCTGGGCAGGCAAAACAAATCATGATTTCTTAAAATTCCCGGTAAATCTTTGTGGGGAATATGTCCTGTAAATTTCACATATTCTTGTAGATTACATTGTTCAACTAGTTTTTTGTATTTATTAAGCAGCGGCCCGTTTCCTACTAAAGTAAGCTTAAACGGAATATTAATATTCTGCAATGCGGCTAAAAGGATATCATGTCCTTTTTCATAATTGAAATTTGCTACTGTAACAATTCTAAAATATTTGTTCCGGGTTTTATCATCATCTTTGTTAAAAGTGAAAATACTCTCGTCAAATCCGTTCCGTATAAGATTTATATTTTTTAGACCGGTTTTCATTTCCATTCTTGTCTTCATTTTTTCAGAAACTGCGATTACAAAATCCGAATTTTCATTTATACATTTTTCAATTTTTTCCCAGCCTTTAAATAAAAACGGTTGGATTAACAAGTCGCTTCCTTCCGCAATTGCAAAATGTTTTAAGTTTCCTAATCCTTTAAAATATTTTCCGTATGCCGAAAACGGATTAAGCCATGTACTTATAATTAAATCGGGCTTAAAATCATTAATAATTTTATCTAACCTTTTACCTATAAAAAAATGTAAAATGTTCGGAAGATACTTCCAGAAATATTTTCTCGGCGCTGTAATCCACTTAGGATGATATACTTTTATTCCGTCATAAATTTCAAACTCAGGTATCGAATTTAGATTTTTCAGCGATACGAACTGCTCCTTAATTCCCCGGAGAGAAAGCAAACCGCTTAAGTTCGGATTAACACTTACCGGTGCTACGACAACAACTTCGCAACCTGCATTAATCAAAGCTTTTGCTCTTGATAAATTAAAAATTCCCCTGCCGGGTAATTTTGAATTAGGAAATAAATAACTGAATAATAATATTTTCATTAAGTATTTGAGCTTTGAAGATGAAGATTAAGTTTTACAAATAAAAGATTGTGTAATTATACCTAAATAATTTTGAGTCAATTTAATCAGCTATCCGGCTTATATTAGTTACCGGCAGCAAATTCTTCAACTACCTTTGCCTGGATATCCCAGGTAAATTTATTAAGAATTAACTCTCTTCCTTTAACCGCATTTTGTTTTAACAAATCAAGATTATTAATAGCCTTAATAATTACCTGGCTTAATTTTCCGCGTTTGTCCGGTTCAAAGAAATATGAAAAGCCTAAATCTTCCTGTACAACCGAATGGTGTGCTTCAATGTCACTTAATAATACCGGCTTTCCCATGGACAAATATTCCATTAATTTAAGCGGGCTGGAAATTTCCCACCATAATAACTTGGGTAAAGGAACAACGCACAAATCGGCTAATTTTATATAAGCAGGAACTTTCTCATATTCAACGGTATCAAGTAAAATTAAATTATCTTCCAGGCTATATTCGTTTAGTTTACAATAATCAAGGATGTAATTATTACCGCCGCTTAAACTAATAAAAATAATATCCGGAATTATATTTTTAATTTGCTCTATTGCGTCCAGGATCAAATTAATTCCCCTGTTAGGACTAATACTTCCATGATAGAAAATAACAAACTTATTTTTAATCCTTTCTTTTAGTTCCGGTGAAATACCATCCGAAACAGCCGGAGAAAATATTGAAGGATTTACAGCGGAAGGGAAAATTTTATAGTTTATAAATTTTCTATTTATTAATTTCTCGATATAATTTTTTGTCCCGGAAGTTATAAATGTAGCTCCGTCAAAATACTTAGCTGCAGTGGTGCAAGCATACTTATATTGCTTAGGCAATTCCTGCTCAACCGGGATCGATCTTACATCTAAAAATATTTTGATTGGAAATATTCTTTTTATAGCGAGTATTAAAAATGCTGCCGGTACAATTTCGCTGTCAACAAACAGAACATCAATTTTTTTTATTACACAATAGAATGGTAAAAAGAAAAATAACTTTAAGAGAAATATTCGCCCCATGTTAAAAGAAAATTTTAATAGGATTAATTCTTTTTCAAATCTATTTTTTCTGCCTATTCCCAACAGCTTTGCATTATGTCCGCGTTTATTTAGAGCCTTAACCAGTTGTATTTCGGCATTAATATGGTGTGCGTCCTCAACAAGTACTTTACGAACAAATAATATATTCAACTTAATTTTCTTTCTAGGAATTTAATACAGTATATCTATGATTGATTAAGTGCAAGAAATTTAGAAATCAATTGCAGTTTGGGAAGCTTCCCGAGAAGACTGGAAATTATTAGCTCTTCATTTTTATTAAAAGGACGCAGAATTCTATAAAGCAAATGAAATAGAAACAAACCGGTTAATGCAGGTAATAAAACTTGCATTACTATATTATGAACCAAACCGGTCAGGTACATTGCAGTTCCTATAACGGCAAACATAAAAATAGCTTTGGAAATTTCCGTTAAGTTAAGAGATACATTGCTAACCCTTTTCATCTTAATGTATAGATAAATATTTCTGCATAATCCTGAAACACCTGTAGCAAGTGCAACACCTATTAGGCCCCATCCGGTGTATTCCAAAATAAATACAACGGCAAGGACGTTGAAAACGGCAAATATTTTTGCATAAAGTGTGTATTCAATTTTTTCTTTAATTTCAATTATTATGGAAATTGGAAATCCGAACGCTCTTAAAGAATAAAATAAAATTATAATAACTATCAAAGTTTCGGTAGGAAGATATTTGGAATTAAACAAATAAACCTGTACAAGGTTTTGATAAGTAATTACTCCTATTGCTATAATACCGTAAAAGAAGAAATAAACTTTGGCAATAAAATTAAACATTGCGGAAAGATAACCGGTGTTTTCATCCTTTTCGTAATACTTAGTTATGAAATACGGTTTAAAAATATTATTTAGTTGAACCATCGGGATCCAGTCGAATATGGTACTTAATATTTTATAGGGAAAAGCATAAAGCCCCATTGCATAAGGACCAAGATAAGCGGATACAAAATAATAATCTGAAATTTGACTAAAGCCACCTTCACCCATTTCATTCGCTGTTGAGAGAAGAGAAAATCTTCTTATTCTTTTAACAAAATCATAAGTTTGTTCCCGGTCTATTTCTAATCCGGATTCCTTTTCCAGTGCAGATATTTTTTTGTAAGCAAAATAAAGAGAAGGTAAAGCTTTTATGCCGAGACAAATAGCTTCAATAATAAAAATTAAATCAATTGTCAGCCCGGAGAAAAATATCGCATAAAGTACTCCCCTGCTTATTATGCTGATAACACCTATTATCGATAAAAATTTTTGCTCGTATAACGAAACCAACAGATTGTTTGCAAGCGATGACTGTAAAAAAAGGAATATATTTATAATGAAAATGGAATAGTACAGCTGAAATTTATCTATGTTAAGAAAAATACCTATTTCTTTTTTATAGAGATAAACAATTAGTATGGTGAAAAAGATTAATAGTAAAGAAATTAAGTACAGCCTGATAATTATTTTTTTATGGTATTTATAATATTTTTTCTGAACCAGTTCGGGTATGTATCTTCTTATTGCTACAACAATACCGTTAATAGAAAAGATAGCAAAAATAGCAAGACTGCCCATAAACAGGCTATAGATACCGAATTCCGCTACAGCTAACTTTCTAATCAGAAAAATGCTTATACAAACGGAAATGATATTTGACAGGAAAGTTCCTACAAAAAGCCATTTAATATTTTCCGAAAATTTTTTTAAGGTATGCATTCTTCTAATTAATCTACTGCGCTTTTTGCTTTTTTAATTAATTTTTCTTTAACTATATACGGAAATGTTTCCATCGGACCGCCCTGGAACCCTCTGATGAATACATCTCCTTCTTCAACCAGCGGCCTAATCTTTTCAATTATACTTTTAGAGACCGGATGCATTGTCTCGTTTGAACTAAAATTTGGTCCGGAACGTGCATTTTGAAGCTGCCTTTTAATAAACTCATCAAACTTAGAATATATTCTTGCGGGGACGCCAACAACACAAGAGTTCGGCGGTATGTCTTTATTAACTACAGAGCCGGCAGCAACCAGTACGTTTGGTCCAATCGTAACTCCCGGTAAAATTATAGCGCTTTGCCCGATATAACAATTTTCTTTTATTTCAATCTTGCCCAGTCTTTCAAAGTTTTCTTCGGAAAATTTGAAAGTTGCCTGATCGTGTGCTATTAATTGAACATATTTTGAAATTGAACTGTTATCACCAATGCTAATTAAATACGGATAAGAATCATCAATCTCGGCAGTAGGCATAATTGTAACGTTCTTCCCGATTCTCAAACCGTTTTTTATAAGTTCTTCTATTTTTTTATGATGATACCAGTAATCAAAGTTCCTTTTGTACTTTAATAACGTTTCATAAAAATGTTTTCTTAACTTTTTCTTGCCTTTTTTAAAGACGAAAAAAACGGACATTTATGATACCTTTATATTTGTTATAGCTGCATTATTTAATTGGAAATGATTAGGATTCATAATAGGCAGTTAAAATGAATTTGTTTGAATTGTAAGAGGCAGATTCAATTGATACAGCAATTTGGATCTTTTCATCTTACAATCCAGCATAGTAAAATTTTCGTGCTTGGCTAAAGTATGGATGCCGCATGCATTCTTATTATGATTAGGTTCTATAACATCAAATTCCATCTCAGCATAATCATTCTTGGTCATCTTAATTATTTTATTAAGCCTTACCTTGTAACCGTACTCTACGGAGCAATCTTGAGATGGTCTGATAAGGCTCCCTTTGCTCTCATAAATTTTGCCTGCCGACCTGGCGGATCTTACATCGGAAACTACAGGATTTTTGGGATGCGATATCCATTTATCGCTTAGAGGAGAGTTCGAATAATATAAATACAATTCATCTTTATATGATAAATAGTCACCCACTTTTTTGTTTAAAAATACCCACCATCTGCCGTCATAAAAAGTTAGGGTAGTATCTACTGCTGATATATCTGCAAACATATGCTTATAAAATTCCCATTTTAATGGAAACTCCGTGCACTTATATATATCTACTGTCCCGTTCTGTTCCGATTCGGGTATCATATAAAAATTATTTTTATATTCAAAAATAAACGGGTATGATAAATGGTAAGGCTTTTCAAGGATTATTTGCGGCTTGCCCACATTTCCATTTCTGTCTATTTCAAATACGGATATATGACCTTTGCCTGAATCAAAAGAATATTCTTCTATGAAAACATAGTATGAACCATCCTTTTTAATTATATGGGGATCAGCCCAAAAGTTTTTTCCGGGCGGAACTATTTTCTTGTAATCTTTTATGGCACCCGGCTTTGATGCATTTTTATTATATAATATAATCCATTGCCGGAAGTTAATTTTATTATCAATAGTTTTTTTAATATAAAAAAGGAAATGCTTTATAACTAAAAGTACGCTTAATTTATAAATTTTATTATTTGATACAAACTCGGAAAGTTCATTTTGGGTATTTAACGTTTTTCCCTCGTTTTTCATTCTGTAAATCTCATTCAATCCGCGCATTACTATCAGAGAAGTCTTCCATAGATACTGACTCCTTACTCTGTTAATAAAAAAGGAATCCGGAGCAAAAAATACTTTTAATAATTTCTCCGGCAAGCTATGATTACAATTTTTACACATCAAACTTAATTCTATGCACGTATGGTTATTTATTACAAACCAATCTATAGGAAGATTTTCATTATGACCGGGTAAAGTTATTTTATTATAAACTACACCAAATTTGAATAAACCAATCAATTCTTCAGGAGTTGAATTTAAATCGATATTCAACAGTATATCCAAATTTAAATTGGCTACTTCTTCTAATTTTTCCTCTGTAGTTTTGTCGGTGATATTAATAACTTTTACGTTCTTTATCCATGGTTTAAGCCCGGCAGATTTTGCCGCATTATTTTCAACAGATACAAAATAATCTTCCAAGCGTATATACTGCTTTAACAGCCTCTCAAAGAGCCATGTGGTTTTTATCCCGTTATAATTAGTACAAGTTGAAGTTTCGGATTTTATTAATACAAGCTTTAATTCCATTAAATCGGAGCTTTGAATTTTCTTGATTATATCCAACACCCAGGAAGACGAAATTAAGGATTTTGTGATTACTCCTATCTGTAATTTTTCTTTTTTCATTTTAACATTTAATTATTATGAAATAACATGTATAAAGAAATAATTATTTTAGTTTATATTAATTTTTATTTTATGAAAAGGGATTAGCAGTAGAGAATTGTTTATCGGAAATTTTAGACAGCGGTTTATAATTTTCGTTTAAGCCGGTTAAAAAGCTTATTACCTTATCTGCTTGCTTGCTCCATGTATAGTTATCAAGTATAATTTCCCTTCCTTTTTTTGCCTTCAATTTTAGCCTGTTTATATTTTCATAGGCATATAAAATTTTTCCCGGTAGCTGTCCTTTATCATCAGGATTAAAATAAACTACAAAATCGGAATCACACGGCACAACATCCAGGTGAGCTTTTATGTCGCTCATTATAATTGGTTTTTCCATAGAAAGATATTCCATTAACTTTAACGGTGATGAAACTTCCCACCATTTAATTCTAGAATACGGGATAATCCCTATGTCTGCTAATTTTATATATTGAGGCATTAGAGAATTTTCAGCAGAATCGAGATACATTATATGTTTATCTATTTTAAGATTGTTTTTCCGGCAATATTCCCGGAGAAATTCATTGTTATCACTGATAGATAAAAACAATAAATTCGGAATTTTATCCTTCAACACATTTATAGCATCCGGAATCGCTTCTATATTTCTATTGGGAGTAATGGAACCGTGGTAGATCATTACAAAACGACTTTTTAAAGAGTTGACAATTTTTTTATCAAGATTTATTTCAACGTCCCTATTAAAAATTTTTTCGTTAACAGCCGAAGAGTAAGTGCTGCTTTGCTTGAACTTAAGCCCATATTTGTTTTCGCACATTTCTCTGGTTGTTTTAGTTATATATGTTGCTCCGTTAAGGAAAAGCCTTGCAATTTTATAAGCTGTTTTTTGTTGAAGCGACAGAGTCGTCTGCTCTACCGGCACAGTTCTAACATCAAGTATTATTTTAACTTTTAATAATTTTTTTAATAATATTACCGATATTGAAGGAATTACGGATTTCTCATCAAGCACAATAACATTTATATTATTCTTTAATACATAAACCGGCAAATAAAAGAACAGCTTAAAAACAAGATATCTATTCTTGTTAAAAGGAACACTTATGGGAATTATGAAAGATTCCTCGGATTTTTTATCTCCTTTGACTATTAATCTTGCATCAATACCTTTATCTCTAAGAGCTTTTGTAATTTCTATTTCACTAACTATATAATGGTCTTTTCCTAAGATACCATTACGAACGTAAAGAACTTTCATTCGGATTTTAAGTTTGGTTAATAATTATCTAACTGTACATTTGAAAAGTTAATTTTGCTTTCCCCGGATTTTATAAAATCTATATTTTTTACCGCGGCAAAAACTTTATAGCGGGAAAGAAATACACCGAGCATAATCCAGTAAACAAGCCCTATTTGTGTACTCCAGGTTTCACAATAAAACATTGCCATAAAAGTTGCTATACTAACAGGAATAAATGCACATGCGTAAATATGCATTTCAAGGTTCTGTTCTAAATTAACATAGCTCTTAATAAATATTATTGGGAATAATATTATAAAAGTAATAAGAGCAAAACCAAGGATGCCGAGGCTTGCCAGAACAATTACTGCATCCGGAAGATTGACAACAAAATTGAGTACTGCCTTTGACATATCCACGCTTTTAGACTGAACAACCGACCCTGGTCCAAATCCGACAGCAAGATTAACATCGTTTGTAAAATAATCATTGAATAGCTTCGGATAAGAATCAAATCTGCTCTGTGCATGATCCGACCGATCATACTGCTCGGCTTTATGAGCATTCAAGATTACGTCAAAATCCAAAAACCTGGCGTACTTAGTTTGAGGAATGATAAAAATAATTGTTGCCGATATTAAAGCAATAAATACAATTCCGACAACAGACATTTTAACTACTACCTTATAGGAAACTTTTTTATATAAATATAGGAAGGTTAAAAAAGTAATAATTAAACAGACCGGGGATATTATAAAACCAAATCGAGCACCGCCTACAACCGGCGGGATAAAAGTAAGTACGGCTAACAAAAAATATTTTATATTAAATCCTTTATAGAGCAGGTTTGCAATAGAATATGATAAAAGGAAAGATTCCAAAACAGCAATAATACCTGTACCGCCCAAAGCCCCGTATGAAATAGTTCCGTTATTGCTGTCTGCGGTAACAGGATGAAAAACAACATATTGAAACAAAGTTACCGGTATTTGAAGAATAATTAAAAAGAATACGAACTTCAGAATATTCATTTGTTCTTTTTCCGAAAAATCGGCTTTTATAATAACCAGAGTGATTAATATAAAAGGGAAAAAGAATGTAAGATATGATTTCCCTACAAGGAACCAATTATTATTATTTAGAATTGAACTTGCAACCGTTAAAAGCAGAAGGATAAAAAAAAGTGTTCTATAAAGGATTAAATATTTATTTGTACTATCATGTTTACCCGTAATTATATCATACGAACTTATAAGTAAATATGCGGCAGTAAATAAAAGTTCGAGCATTAAAGGAGGTAAATCAGGCAGATGGAAATATCTTACAAAGAAAGGATATAAAAATTTTGACGAGATATAAGTATATAATAAAATTTTTATAAACGATTTGTAATTAAATTTCATGATTAACAAATTTTAAATTGAAAACGAGCTCAGAAAGATTCCTGCTAGATAACCGAAGAAATGGCAGAAAAAAGCTTTAACTCGGTATGCATATTTTGAAGGAATAAATCTAAGCCTTTGGCCGTAACGGAAACGGGAGTGGTTATATTAATTCTGCCGTCATGCAAAAGAATAATCTTGCCCGAGGTAACTTTTTTTTGAAGTAGTTTATTTAATTTTTCAGGTTCTTTTTCTTCATAGTCACGTGTGTCCACATTCCAATGGACGAATGTTAATTTATTTATCAAAATATAGGACATAGTAAATAAGTTAAGCTTTCCAAACGGCGGCCTGATATAGTGTGTTTTTACCCCTAAATTTTTTAATATTTTGTTTCCCTCAACAATGTCACTCAAGGCTTTCCAGGGCTTAACTTTCCACGGATGCAAATGACTGCTGCCGTGAATTCCTACAGTATGTCCTTCATTAATCATTCTCTCAATAAGTGCCTTATTTTTTTGAGCATTATTCCCAAGAACAAAGAAAGTAGCTTTAATTTTATTCTTACTTAATATATCAAGAATTTCACCGGTAGAATTTACATCGGGACCATCATCAAAGGTTAAAAAAATATTACCGGACTTTTCCAATTTTTTTAAATAATTTCTTTTTAAGAATAATTTTACAAAATGAGGAATAACAAAATTTAAAATTAAGATTAAGAAAATAATTACGACAGCTAAAACAAAATAACTCAAAATTACGCTTTCCTAATTTTCAATTATTGTTGGCTATTCTTTCAATTAAACCGGTATATTCTTTGACCATTAACGGCCACTGAATATGTTTATATGCTTCTGCAGCGCTTGTAACTTTTTCTTCAATAAAAATACCGTCGGATAAAATTTCTTTCATCACTAATGCAAGGTGCTCCGGGTTGTTTTGATTGAAATAATATACATGGTTTTCATTAAAAATAGTTCGCATAGACGGTATATCTGATGCAATTACAGGCAGTTTCATTAATACATACTCAAAAGTTTTAGTAGATAGGGCAAGGTCCATAAAATTATCGCTTACATAGGGTACTATTCCGAAATTTGAATTTTTTATGATCTCACTTATTCTTTCCAGCGAAATATATTCATGAAAAAAAACATTTTTAGTAAGACCATAAGCACTTACCAAATCTTGTAATTTTTCCTTATATCCGTTTTGATAATTACCGTAAATATCGAAACGAATTTGAGGATAACTTTCCTTCAATATATTAACAGCTTCAATTGCGATATGAATTCCAAATCTTTCTGCTACCGTACCATGATATAACAGTTTTGGAGTTTGTCGATTAAATGTCCAATCCGTTTTGGGTTTGTTAAATATTTCCGGATCTGCAGTGTTGAAAATTAAAGTAATTTTATCTTCCTTAACTCCCCTTTTCAAAAGACATTGTTTAAACCCATAGCTGGTAGTTATTAATGAATCTGCATACGCCCAGGACAATTTTTCCGTTAAAGCAATAAACGGAAGGAATATTTTTTTTAATCCGTTGTTCCATCTTGATTTAAACAGTTCTTTCATTATATCATGCAAATCGAGAATAACCTGTACACCGCGCAGCTTTTGAAACAATGTAGTAAACACAAGATAGTCAGGCATGTTATGCACCTGAATAACAGAGTATTTGTTTTCTTTTGATAACTTATTAACAAACCTTACTGCCTTAAAAAAGAATCTAATAGAAAGTAGAACATAGTTTATTAAATTATCCTTTGTGTGTCCTTCAATAATTCTAAAGACTCTTGTACCGCAAAAGTTTTCTTCGGGTAATTCTTTACCGGAAGACAAGCAAATAATATCTACTTTGTAACCGTTTTTAACCAATGCTTCTGCTTCTCTTCTTACCCTCGGATCATTCGGGTAATTAGATAGAACAACCATTAGAATTTTTTTCGGCTTGACTTCTTTTGATTTCATTTGAAGGATTTATATTGCGGCAGAAAATTTGTTTTTCTTCTTTTTATTTTTTGTTGGCTTGTATGCGTATTTATATCCGTAGCCGTAACCGTACTTATTCCTAAATGCGGATTTTTCTATATCGCATGCATTTGCAACTATCCCCTGTATTTTAATTTTCTCTTTTTTAATCTCATTTATTCCCCAATATACGCTGTCGCTTAATGAATAATTATATCTTACTACAAGAACGAGATTGTTAATTAATTTTCCCAGGATAAGAGAATCTACAACTCTTGTAATCGGAGGTGTATCTATAAGGACATAATCATATACACTGGACTTTAAAGCATCAATCAGATAACCGGTTCTTAATGATTGGAACAACTCGCTGGAATTTTCGTTAACATCGCCGGCAGGTAGTATGCTTAATAATTTATCTTTGGAAGATTGTCCGAAGATATTGGATATATTCATTACCGGAGCGGCTTTCAATTCTTTTTCCAGAAATGTACTTATCCCGGGAAAATCTCTCGGAATACCTAAAAGATCAGACAAACCGCATCTCTTCAAATCAGCATCAACAACTAAAACCTTTTTATGAGCTGCAACCAGAGTTAATGCCAGGTTTGCAACCATGGTTGTCTTGCCGGTGTTTTCTTCAAAGCTGGAGAAGACAATTATTTTATTAGGATTTTTCGGATTCATTGTAAGCTTTGCGCCCAATACTTTATAAGATTCTACGATGCCCGGATGCTCACCGGAAAAAACCGGGAATCTGTCTTTAAAATTATCGGAATTATTAATTTTATCCGAAAGTCTTTTAGGAAACGCAGGTATAATTGAAAGTAAAGGCAGCTTCAGTTTGTCCTCAATCTCCTCAAGTTTTAAATACTTTCTTTCCCTAAATTCTCCAAGAGCTACATACGCAAGTGAAAGTGCGCCCCATAAGAATAAGCATAATAATATTGTTAAATTTCTATTTGGAGAAACCGGATTTATTGGAAGTGAAGCAGGGTCCACAACAACTACATCCTGCAATTGTGCCAGTTCTTTAGCCCTTAATTCTTCTCTTCTATCCAAAAGCATATTAAATACTTTTTCAGTAACATCCTTATCACGCAGCAACCCGGCTAAAACTGTTTCTTTGCCCGGCAGATTTTTAATCTGTGCTTTATATTTTGCAATTAATGCGTTTAATTTCTTCTCTTTTTCTTTAAGAGAATTGATAATAATTTTATACGCCGCCAGAGTATTTTGATTATAACTGCTTAACTGCTTTTTAATTTGAGCAATTTGATTATCTATACTGATTACGTCCGGATGCTGATCGGTTTCCTTTTGAAGAAGCTCAATTCTTTTTACTTCAAGATTGGATAATTGCTGTAGCAAATTTGAAAATGCTCTTTGGTCGCTTGCGGTTTGTACCGGGGATAAAAATGTTTGATCAAAATATCCCTTGGAATCATAAAGACTGTTTAATTGTCTTTCTTTCTCTTTATATTGATCGAGCTGCAATTCATTGTTTACTTTTTCCGCTTCAAGACTGCTCAACGCATTTACAACATTGTTGGAGTTCTGGTCAATATTAATTATTCCGGTGGATGCCTGGTAATTACTCAGCTTGTCCTCGGTAGTCCTTAATTTTTTCTTCATTTCCGTTAATTGCGAATCGATAGAAGTATATGAAGACTGCGCATTTAGCCTTTGCTGTTCCGTTCTTGTTTCCCTAAACTTATTAACTACCGTTCCTGCTAGTAATTGAGCATTTTCAGGAGTCTGATCTTTTACCTTAATCTCCATCAAATTAGTGTTTCCTTTTTGAGCTACCGTAATTTTACTGCTGAGCAAGTCAAACGCACTTACATCATTATAAACAACAAAATAAAATTTAACACCTTCTTCAGCGTTAGGCCAATAAATAGTTAATTTATAATCTCCTGCGTTTATTTCAATTAAATTATTTACGGCAGCGGAAGCTATCAGTACATTTGAATTTTTATCGACATTATACAAATCAACTTTATTATCACCACTTTCGGTTATAAAGAAATCGCTTGTTTTATCTATGGAGTTATATTGAAAATCTACAATTTGCGGATAACCGGCATCGTGGAAATGATTTCTATTTAACCAAACATTATAACCTGAATAGGATTTATTTATTTCAACTGTTTTACCGTTAGGCAAAACAATTTTTTGAATTTCCAGGTTCAGCTTTAATTTCTTTACAACTTTATCCAGAACGCTTCGTGTTTTTACTAATGCAATTTCCGTATTTATATCATCAAGCGATTCCAGCGCCATTAGACTTCTATAAGGATCTGCGTTGGAACTTGACTGGTTATCTACTTTCTTTAACAGTACGGAGGATTCATAAACCCGTGCAGCGGTTTTAAGATAAATTATTCCCGCAACAAAAATTATAAGAAAAGATACTATTAAAAATACTTTCCTTTTATAAATTGCACGAAATAATTCACCGGTATTACTTCTGCCGGAAGCAGTATTATTCCCGGATAACTCTTTTAACTGATCATAATTCATATGTCTGTGAACCCGTGTTTACGTTACTTTCGATTGGTGTAAATTATAGCTGCTAAGATAGATGTTACCGCACTAACTACCGAAATAATTATTGTTGTATTGCTGCCGTTAAGCCATTTTTTTGATATATATATTTGATCACCTGACTGCAGACCTATATCGTCAAGCTTACTCCCCTTTTCAATAATTTTAGTTCCGTTTATTTTAAATTGTTTATCATTTCTAGTTATATAAATACTGTTTAAATCGGCTTCCGACGTTGTACCGCCTGCTTCGGCAATTAAATCGGATAATTTTTCAACTCCTGTTACGTAATAATATCCCGGTTTATTAACCTGTCCCAGAATATTAATTTTTATTAAGGGCAGAACGGTAATTTCCGGATTCCGGTAGAGTTTGCTGTATTTACCAATAATTTCGGTTCTTACACTGTCAATATTTCTATTTGCTGCTGCAATTTGACCTAGGTAAGGAAGGCTAATATCTCCGTTATCCTGTATAAAATAATTACCGGATATATGATCGGAAATATTATAGAAAATAATTTTAACACCATCTCCCGGTAACAAAGTTTGCGCATAACTTTTCATCCCGGTAATTGCAGCAAAGAAAATCATAAATAATAAAATCTTTTTCATACGAACCTCGAATCTAAAATATTAAACGGCAGCATTTTCCTTAATAACATGCGCGGGAACTCCGGCAACAATCGTATCCGGTAAAACATCTTTGGTTACTACGGCACCGGCACCAACAATAGCATTTTCGCCGATTGTAACTCCGCACAATATAGTTGCCGAAGAACCGATTGATGCGCCTTTTTTTACCAAAGTTTTTACAACCTTCCAGTCTTCTTCTGTTTGAAGCTGCCCGGTTGAATTAACGGACCTGGGATATTTGTCATTTATAAATGTTACGTTATGGCCTACAAATACATCATCTTCAATATCCACACCTTCACAAATAAAAGTGTGAGAAGAAATTTTACAGTTTTTCCCGATCGTTACATTTTTTTGTATTTCCGTAAAGGAACCTATTTTTGTATTATCATCTATAGAGCATCCGTATAGATTTACAAAGTTGAAAATTTTGACGCTACTACCAAGCTTTACATTATTTATAATTTGATTTTCCATTTATTACTCTTTTAAATAAATAATTATCCAACTTTTTGAAAAGGAATTGTAGAGTGATAATAATATTCCTTTCCCGGTGCAAGTTCTACTAAAAGACCTCTATTTTTAATTGATTTATTGGAGGCTTCCAAAATTTTAACTACCTGCAATCCGTCTTCGGCATTAGTTAATGGTTCCCGCATTTCAATAATCGAATCAAGAAATTCTTTTGCTGCCAGGTTAAGAGCTTCGGTTTGCTCAATCTTTGGAGAATACATATCTCCAATCCTATATTGCACTAATGCGTTGTGTAAACCTTCTGTAGTAGAAACATCCACTCCGCTGTCGAAGATTTTTATTTTTTCCGAATTTTTCATATCGTCGAATAGGAGCATTTTGTCTCTTCCGGCAATAATCATTTTTCTAATCTTAACCGGTGATGTCCAATTTACATGAAAATGCGCGAAGCAGTTATTGTTTTCAAAGTGTAAAGATAGCTGCGCAAGATTTTCAATTTCGCCGTAGTTTGAAATTCCGCACGCAGTAACCGCTGCAACTTTTTTATCCGGAATAAGATAATTCATAATTGAAAGATCATGAGGTGCCAGGTCCCATATTACATTAACATCATGCTGGAACAAACCTAAATTTACTCTAACGGAATCGAAATAATTAATATCGCCGAGTTCACCATTGTCGATGAGTTCCTTCATTTTTCTTACGGCACCGGTGTATAAAAAAGTATGGTCTACAAATATTCTTAAATTTTTTGTATCCGCAATTTTAATTAATTCATTTGCCTGAATTGAAGTACTTGTAAAAGGTTTTTCAACCCAAACATGTTTCCCTGCTTTTAAAGCTTCCTTTGCAAGCTTAAAATGCGTATCTACCGGTGTTGCAATAACAACTGCATCAATGTCTTTCTCCAACAGGTCTTTATAATTAGTAATAACCTCTACGGAAGGAAATCTTGACTTTATAAAAATCAATCTTTCTTCTTTCATATCGCATGCATATAACTTTGTAACAAGGTTTTGAGACAGAAAATTTCTAACTAAATTGGGGCCCCAATATCCCAAACCTATAATACCGATTTTCATATTTCCTCCGAATCACTATAAATGTTTTATTATTCTCCGCCGCGTTCAAATAACATAACGGGGATTGTTTTTATTACCAGTTGCAAGTCCAGCCAGGGAGACATGTTGTTTATGTAGTAAAGATCAAGAATGATAGATTCATTAAAAGAGACAGAACTTCTTCCCATAACCTGCCAAACACCGGTGCAGCCGGGAATAACATTAAATCTTCTTTTCTGCCAATTGTCGTAATTTTCATATTCATACGGCAAACACGGCCTTGGGCCGACCAAACTCATTTCTCCTCTTATTACATTGAAAAGCTGCGGAAGTTCATCAAGAGACATTTTTCGCAGAATCCGTCCAACGGGAGTTATTCTTTTTCTATTTATTACTTTTTTATTATCTCCTTTGCTGTCTTCACCTTTCATAAATTTCAGCATTTCCTCTTTTCGCCCCTCATCCTCACCTTTTGTAATATACATGGAGCGGAATTTATAAAAGGTAAACGGAATTCCGTCTTTGCCAATTCTTTTTTGTTTAATAATTACAGGTCCTTCTGATGTAAGTTGTACAAGCAATGCTATTATCATAAAAAAAGGTGCCAGTAAAAATATTACAGCACCGGCAACAACAACATCAAAAATCCTCTTCAAACGAAAGAATAATTTATTAGAATAATTAGGCGACATATTTATTACAGGTAAATCGCAATACTTTTCCGTATAAATTTTTTGAGGTATAATTTCAAATAAGTTGGAAGTAATTTTTACGCTTAAATTTGTTTCCCTGCATAAATCTATTAGGTGAAGCAATTCTTCAAAATCATTAGTTTCTTTAACGACTAAAATTTCTTCTACATTTTCATTTTTAACTATATTTTTTATATCCGAATACTTGCCGAGAATTTTTTTGCCATTAATAACTTCTTCGCCGAAAATTTTTCCGTCATCTACAAAACCTATAATATTAATCCCCAAAGGATTTTCAAATCTTATCTTTGTCGCCAGCATTCTTCCGGCTTCACCGTTTCCGACAATTAGAATGTTCTTTTTAAGCTGTTTACTTTTTAGCTTTAAATAAATTCTTCTTAACAGTTCAATTCTTATTATATAAAAAATTATGGTTGAACTTATCACGAAGCATATTATTAAAATAAATAATTGTTGAACTTCCAGCCGGGAAAAAAATACAGAAGAAACAACAGCAATTAACGATATATACCATTCCGACCTAATTAAAGCCGTTAGTTGAGCTGAGCGGACTATTATTATGTTTATCTTGTAAAGATTATTAACCGAAAAGATAAATATCATTACGAAAATAATTGAAAAAGAAACAACAGGTAAAGTAATGCGTAATGCTTCACTTGCAATTGATTTTACATCCGGAATTGTCCGTGTAATTAGAAAAGTGACAATAATCGAAAGCATTATTACCAAAACATCCGCTACCGCAAATAAATACTTGTATTTTTCCTTTTTCATTATTTGTCTTAATACATCGTTTAAGTATTACCTAGTGCTCCGTCTGAAATTCCCTCTAAGCACCGGCTTCCAAAACTTTTTCACGAGAAACAGATTTTTTATTTTCAAAAAACATTTTAATATGATCCGCTACATATTTAATTTTCTCTTCGGATAATTCCGGAAACATAGGTAATGAAATTCCGCAAGAAGCAAGCTGTTCGGTTACCGGAAAATCCCCTTTCCGGTAACCTAAATAGTTAAAGCATTTTTGCAAATGTAAAGGAATGGGATAATGCAACCCGGTTGCAATTCCATTTTCACCTAAGAACTTTTGCAAATTGTCCCTCGTAATTTTTCCGGCTTCCAAATTTTCACATCTTATCTGTATTACGTACAAATGATATACATGCTTTGCATATGGCATTTCTACCGGTACCTTAATATCTTCTATCCCGGATAAATAATAGTTATAAATTTCCGCATTTTTTCTGCGGGCATTTGTCCATTGTTCCAAATGATTTAGCTTTACTCCAAGTACTGCTCCCTGTAAACCTTCCATCCTGTAATTATGCCCGAAAGTTTCGTGTTCATACTTGCGAACGGCTCCGTGATCGCGAAGCATTTTGGCTTTGAGTGCAATTCCGTCGTTATTAGTCAACACTGCTCCGGCTTCTCCGTAAGCGCCTAAATTTTTTCCGGGATAAAAACTAAAAGAAGCAGCTTCACCTAAACCGCCGACCTTTTTTCCCTTATATTCTGCAATGTGTGCCTGTGCGGAATCTTCCACCAGAAGGATATTATGTTTCAAAGCAATTTCTTTTAAAGGATCCATATCAGCCGGCTGTCCGTATAAATGAACGGCAACAATAGCTTTTGTTTTAGGAGTAATTGC
>JBJKQP010000086.1:0-17554 GCA_046705105.1 Ignavibacteriaceae bacterium
GATGCAGCTACCGTAACAATAAAACAATATTCGTTGATTAACCCGGAAAGCGAAACAGCAACGGCTAAAGTTATTAAATATAAAATAACAGCAGCTTTCTTATTTAATTTGCCAGCCGGTAAAGGTCTATCCGGCTTATTTATTTTATCAATATCTAAATCGAAAATATCATTAATAACATTGCCTGCGGAAGCAACAAGAGAACCGGAGAACATTGCAAGTAAAATTTTGCCGGCCGGAATATAACCATGGACACAAATAATACATGCTACTCCTATAGAAAAAAATGTAATTAGAAAATTAACCGGTCTGTATAATTGAACCGCTGCTATGATTTTATTTATTATTTTCATTTAAGATTTGGAAAAAGCAAATAATTGCCAAAGATATTTGCAATTATTTTCTAAAATTATTTTACTAAATGAGATATATACATAGGATAATCTATTAATCTTCAAAGTTATTTAAAATGGATAATAAATTCTTTAATGTCAATCGGTAACGAAGCCCGTGTCGTAAAACGTTATTCGCCAAACGGTAGTTTATATCCGAAAGATCTAGCCGATAGACAAATCGGGCATCGTAACCGTAACCGGATGACTAATAATTTGTATTTACTTTACCATTTGGTTCTGGCTTGCCCGGCTTATGGTAATGTAAAAATTTTAATTAAAAATTTGAAATACTTTTTTCAAAAAGGTTGCATTAAGATTTCTAATCATAAACAAACATATCACTTATTATAATTGTTTATAATTTAAACCTTGAATTGATAATAATTTTAAATTATCAAAATTGATTAACAAGTCCAAAGTGTATTTTACCTTGCGAAAAGGTATCTCCCTGGCCCAGGGCAAAGCTAACTCTTAAAACACCCAAACCGGTTTCAATATTTAATCCGAGACCGTAACCAATTCTAAAGCCTTCATTCTTTTCAATTTTTAATTGCGGATTTGCCTTTTGTAAAAAATACCCGGTATCAAAGAATACGAATCCGAAAGTTCTTCTTGTAAGCAAAAGCCTGTATTCAAGGTTTGTCCATAAAATTCTATTCCCTAAAAATTGATCTTCCCTATAACCTCGCAAAGAATTTGCACCTCCTAAGCGGTACAGATCGCTTATTTCAAAGTTAGAGCCTCTAAGTTCTCTTCCGTGTACTCCCAAAGCGATAACTTGTCTTTGGAAAGGGCTGTAATAACCGTCCAAATCAATTGTAAACCTTTGAAGATTAACATTAGTAGCCATGCCGGGAGTTATAAACTGTTCCGGCCCTTTAATTGTTTTTTTACTTAAACTGTAGGAATCAATAAATAGGAATCCCCGTGTAGGCGAATACGGATCATCGCGTGTATCAATCGTAATGTTAACGCCGGTAGTAATAGACGATGAATTAAATGCAGTAAAAGTCTGATCCGTCAGTTCCGTAGGTATAACAACTTCCGAGGATACAAAGATTGATGCTGAAATGTTATCGGTTGCAAGGTACGCAAGATTCCCCTGCAATGTTCTTTGAACATAAGAGCTGTCCTGTTTTCTTTGATATAGACTGGCAGTAAAATTAAACGGGTAATTAAACAGCCAAGGCTCCAGGTATTTAATTTCAAGGTCTTGTGAATATTTATTATACTGCTGCCACCTAATAGCAGCCGCTCTGCCGGTACCGAATAAATCAGTTAAGCTTATGTTTATTAATCCCGTTAAGTAGCCTCCCTGGTTGCCGGATGAAGGAATATAGCCGATAATTCCGTCAAAGTTGTTCGTCTGCTTTTCTTTAACGGTTATCTTTAATATTCCCTGGTTCTTCGAATCCAGGTAAAACTCAGGCTTTTGTACCGGTTCAAAAAATCCTAACCTGTTTAACCGGCTCGGCACTTCATCAATAATTTTTTGAGAATATTCTTCGCCCTTCTTAATTCTAATTTCTCTATCAATTACATAAGCTTTTGTTGAGTTATTCCCTGCAATTTCAATTTTATCAATTCTGCAGAAAATACCTTTATCGAATTTCAAATAAATATCTGCAAAATAATTTCCGGCAGAAGTATCCTTATAAAAATAAATTGATGAAATAATTATCTTAGCAAAGGGATAGCCGTTATCTTCATAATAAGTAAGTGCCTGAGAAATATCTTGTTCCAGATTAAATTTGTTAAAAATTCTATTATTCAGGAATTCAAAATCCGGCATAATTTCTTGTCCGGTTACCGAATCAAGTCCGGTAGTTATTATTTTATTAACATAAGAAGGCTGCCCTTCTTTTAATGAAATAACTAAATTAACATAACCGGAATCCGGTGTATTTTCAATCCTAGTGCCGTTAAAATTACCGTGCAGGTATCCCCTGTTTGCAAGCTGTAAAGCTAATCTGGATTTAACACTGTCTATAATCCCCGGGAATATTTTGGAGCCGGTATTAATTCCGCTCCATTGGATAATATCGCTTTGGCTAAAATTGTCTGCGCCGTTAACTCGTATGGACTTAATTGATTGAGGATGCAGAACGGAAGCTAAAGAAAATACAAATAATAAAATATAATAAATCATAAGATAGTATGGGGTGAAACATCAACCGTTTTCATTTTCTTTCCATAAGGGGATATTTTTACTTTCGGTTTTAATTGTTCTGCTTCACTCATTTTCACATTACAAACATCATAACGGCTTGCATTTGCAGAGCCAAGCGCTGCCGCAGTAGTTAAGCCATCTTCAAATGTAAGATTATTATGCCATGAATAAACAATACCGGCGACAAAACAATCACCGCTTCCGGTTACATCATAAGGCTGAATAACAGGATTTTCTATTTTATATTTATACTCGAATGTTGATGCAAAGGCAGGTCGATTTCCATCCGTTAAATATACCTGCTTTATTCCCTTTTTATAAAGGCTATTTAAGAATTCACTTTTATCGTTGTCGGATGTTAAATCTAGGCCGATTGACTTCTCAACTTCGCTTACATTATTATGAACAACCGTCGGAACACTATCATAACATTCATTAAGATGAGAACCATAAGTATCGCAAACGGATATTTTACCGTACTTGTTAGCAAGCTTTATTCCATAAGGGAAAATGCAGTCTGTTTCTTTACATGGAGAGCTGCCTGCAAAAACTATAATTTCACAATTTTCAATCATCTTCTCCAGCCTGTTTTTAAATTCTTGGGCTTCATCAGCAGACACAATCGAATTTTCTCTAAAGAAAGTAGTTACGGTGCGATGTGAATTATCTATAATAATAGAAGCATCTCTACTTTCCTCTTTAATTTTTACCGAAGCAAATTTTATTCCCTCCGAAGATAAAACTTCCTTTAGAATTTTCCCGTTTGTTCCGCCTAAAAATGTATAAGATAAATTATCAAGCCCCAGGCAATTTAATTCCCTGCTAACATTTATACCCTTACCGCCGGCAGCTAAAATTTCCTTGCCGTTTCTATGGTCTTCGCCTAGTTGAACTTTATCAAATGTTAATCTTCTTTCCAATAAAGGATTAAGAGTTACGGTTATAATCATTATTAAAAAATATTTTTGCAGCTAACTATCTTCTAAACCTGCTAAGGTCTCCGGTTAAAGGAGTCATTAAACGATAATCTCCAAAACCGGTTTCGTCTACAAAGATTAAGCTGACATTAAGGTTATAATATTGCCACACTTGATACGGTTTCGAATCGATATCAAAAGGATGTCTATCAATATTGTCCGGTGGACCTAATAAAATAAAAACCATTCCCCGGTCGGTTTTCCAGCCTTCAATATAGTGAGAAAAATGAGCATTAGCATATGCCACTCTTCCATAGTATTCGTTAAAAACGGGATTATCGTCGGTTGAAGCGGCAGGGTATTGCGTTTTCCAAAAATCCAGAAAACGTTTCAGTTTTTCTTTTTGAGTTTTGGCTTCTTTAATATGATTTATCTGAGATGTAGAAGCTATATAAATTAATTCATCAATTGCAGTATTTAAATCCGTAATTGTAGTCGGAACACCGCTCCACCGGGAAAAGAAGGCTTTACTAATTGAAGCCAGAGTATTGTTTTGGCTATCTTTAAGTGCGATATTCACCTTATAAAGACCTAAATTAAAGCTGGAATCTCTAATTGTATTTAATATCTGTGTTCTACCGGAATCTATCATTTTCGTAACTGTGTCCGAATAAATTACATCATGTTTCTTTTCGGAAACAGTGTAATCAATTTTAAGCTTGATAGGTTTCTTAGAATAAATTTCATAAAAGAGAGGTAGACCGTATTTTTGTGCGGCAACATTACCGGATATGTTAGGAATAATTTTATTTTTACCTTCATCTTCCACTCTTTTGTTAAGAAGCATTATGTCGCTTACGGCAATATTGCCAGACAGATTTCTCACGTCAAACATTTCTTCTTTTGTGTACTCGTTTCTAGCTTCCTTATTTTCAATTGCAGTTCGTATATAATATTTACCGGGCTTTAAATTAAACGATCTAAGATTTAAGCTGTAATTATTTTTAGAAACGCTCTCATCAAAATCCTTAGCAAAAAGGCTTCCTTTCCAGGATTTTTCGGCAATCAATTTTTGTTTATCCTTATCATAGACGGATACGGAAATACCGTAGTCTCCCGAAAAACCTTTGCCCGTTTTTATAAAACTTATTGAAGTATAAGGTATCTGAACATATACGTCAACACGTGTAATATCATCTTTGCCGGAGTAAAAATCCAAAATATCCAGGTAGAATTTGGGAGCCCCATTATTTGAATATTGCCCGGAAAAACTTTCATCCTGCGCATGCAAGAAAATTAAAGGCAGAGACAGAAATAAAATTGTAACAAAAAATTTTCTCATAACTCCCTCCCGTTTTATATTATTTTACCGAACAGGTCATATTCGTCGAAGTCATAAATTTCAACTTCGTAAAAACTACCGGGATAAATATTACAGCCGTTTAACGGGATTAATATCTCACCGTCAATTTCCGGCGCATCCCGGTATGAACTGCCGGTATAAAAATCTCCCTCTACTCCGTCAATCAAAACTTTTATACTTTTTCCGACGAAAGATTTATTTTTCTCGAGAGAAATATCTCTTTGAATTTCCATAAGAATTTTTTTCCGTTCTTGCTTCACTTCCTCGGGGACCGGATCGCCTAAAATATAGCTGGCAGTATTTTCTTCAACGGAAAAAGTAAAGGTACCTATTCTATCGAATTTGATATCTCTTATAAAATCACATAACTCTTCAAAATCCTTTTCCTTTTCATTCGGGTATCCGGTTATAAAAGTTGTTCTAATAGTTAATTCCGGAATTTGTTCGCGCAATTTATATATCAAATCTTTTGTTCTTTTTCCGGTTGTACCTCTCCTCATTGATTTTAAAACATCATCGGAAATATGCTGCAAAGGGATATCCACATATTTACAAATTTTAGGATTATTTTTAATTACTTTAATTACCTCATCCGGGAAGTGAGAAGGATAGGCATACATTAGCCTTATCCATTCTATGCCTTTTACGCTGCTCAGTTTATCCAGAAGGCCGGCAAGATTTTGTTTACCGTATATATCTATTCCGTAATCAGTAGTGTCCTGTGCAATAAGAATTAATTCTTTAGTATTATTTGCAGAAAGAAATTCGGTTTCACGTACCAATTCCTCAATTGGTTTGGATTTATGTTTACCTTTCATTAGCGGGATAGCACAAAATGAGCATGGATGATTGCAGCCTTCCGAAATTTTTAAATAGGCGAAATGAGAAGGTGTAGTAATTAAACGTTCACCCAGCAGTTCGTATTTTAACTTACCGCCAAGCTCATTTAATATGCCTTCATAATCCTCCGTACCGAAAAAAGCATCAACTTCGGGAATTTCTTTTTGTAAATCCTCTTTATACCTTTGCGATAAACAACCCGCGACTATTACTTTGTTAATTTTACCTTCTCCCTTTAAAGCTACGGCTTTAAGAATAGTATCAACAGATTCTTCCCTGGCTGCTTCTATAAAACCGCAGGTATTTATTATCACGGTTTCCGCATTGTTAGGATCGTCGGCTAAATCAAAGTTGTTAAGGCGTATCTGGTTCATCAGTCTTTCGGAATCCACCGTATTCTTGGAACACCCCAACGTAATAACACTAACCTTGTCCTTACTATTCATAAGTAACTATCCATACAAATTAAACTACGGAAATATATTTAACGATAAACCGAAACCGACTGATAAGTAAACACCAGATGAAGAATTAATCACTCTTTTAAATTTTAATTTCACTTCTTCCATATTCCATCTCACATGTTCCATCATCCATGTTCCTTCCTACATCTCCCATCATTTTATTTACCGATAATTTTCAGAAACAATAGAACAACCGGAGCTGTAAATAAAATAGAATCGAATCTGTCGAAAATTCCTCCGTGTCCGGGAATTAAATTGGATGAGTCTTTTACACCGGTATCTCTTTTAAATAAAGATTCTACAAGATCGCCTAGTTGTCCGATAATCCCTATAATAATTCCCAATGCAATAATTATTAACCATGATAAAAATTTCAACAGCACAATTTTAGCAAAGATCATTGTTACAACGGCAAAAATAAAGCCAAAAACGGCTCCTTCCCAGCTTTTATTCGGGCTTACCCTTGGAAATAATTTATGTTTTCCAAAAGCTGAACCGCCAAAGAAAGCTGCGGAATCGCAAATCCATATTGTAACAAACATAGATATTATTATATACCCGCCCTTAACGTAACTGTGCCCTGCCGCCGGATAAAATTCTCTAATACCTATCAGAGAACTGGCAAAAATGCCTATATAAAATACTCCTAAAAAAGTTGAGCCTATATTATAAACAGCTGAATTTTTATTTCTAAACAATTCTACTAGAGAAAGTAAAACAATAAATGCAAGAATAAAAGAATAAGTGTCGAAAAAGTATTTGAATTCATTCAAAACAAAAAAGATTATAGCAGCAAATCCCAGTAAAAGATCCGTATTTGCTCCTTTACTCTTAACCATCACGGAGAATTCATAAAAAGACAGTAAGGCAATAACTAAAACAAATAAAAAGAAGTACCAGTTTCCGAACAAACTAACAGCTAAAATTAGCGGGACAGCAACAACGGAGACTAAAACTCTTTTTGCAGTATTGCCCAATGCTTACTCCTCTTCAGGCTCATCATCGGATTGGTTCATAACTTGCTGAATAAAATTAAGTGCATTTTGAATATCATCTCTATGAACCAGCAATTTAACAACAGAAAGATCCCCTGCGGTTGGAAAGTTTCTGTCCTTTTGAGAAAGCATTGCCGCCTGGATACCTGCACCTTCCAGGTTATCGCGCAACATTTCTATTTCATATTCATGATCGGATGTAAAAATAACTTCCCAGTTTTCTTCCGTCCAGGTTTCGGGCTTAATAAAGTATTTTTCATCCATTAAAGGCGAACCGCAATCCGGGCAAATAGTTATGCCTTCAACATATTCATAACCACAATTGGGACAAACCGGCATATTTCCTCCTATATATTTTTTCTTTTAGAATAATATATTTTTATTAAATAAATTACAAATACGAATAATACAATTAATCCCAAAAGCATCATTACTGCCGACTTTAAATTAAAATTAGGACCAATCGAAGGATTTATAACCTCATCACTGCCGGACATAAAATAAAAAATTATTGCCAAAAAATTATTAAAAAAATGAAGCGAATACGGTATAAAAATAGAATCGCTCATATATGCGGCAAACCCGAAGTAAAAACCGAGCATCATCAGAGGAATTATTTCATAAGGATTAAGATGGTACAGCCCGAAAAAAAACGCTGTAATTACTGCAGCCCATACCGGCTTCATTTTGAACTCGAAGCTTCTTTGGATAAAACCCCTGAACATAGTTTCTTCACAAATTGCAGGAACAACGGCGACAATAATAACTACAAATGCTCCTTCAAATACGGAATGAGCGCTTAACAAATCGCCATAAGATTTATTAAGAGCACTGTTTACTTTATCCAGCAGTGATTTAATTGAATGAACCAAATGAGAATTGGCAGCTAAAATATCTATGAAATAATTTTGTATTGAAAGGTAATATTGGAACAAAGGAATTAAAATAACTATGCCCAGCAGAAAGAGTATTATTTCTTCCCATCTGGGAAATTTAAAACGTATTATTTCGGTAACATCTTCGTAAAAATATTTTGCAAACACCAGTGCAGGCAAAAGTATAAAAAGAACTTGACCCGCCATAGTCATCAGCCTGATTCCGTTTACCGGGGCATGCTTTAAATCCAGTCCGAAAATTAAAAGTGTAAGCAATCCGCCTACAATCTGGTACAAGAAGAGGCTGCCTATTAATCCGATAATTGCGGCAGCAATAGGAGAAATTTTAGGGTAGATATGAACACCATGCATCAAATCATTAATGCCGCCGTTCTTATCATTTTTATCCGGTTCTTCCTCCGGTGGTTTTTTATTAAAGTCATCCATATGAATTGTGAAAATATGAAAAAGAGAATATAATTCCTACCGGGATGATTTAATTAACTTTAGATTTAAGAGGCCCCGCCAGACCCTGATACTTGGTAAGAACAGCATCAATTGCACCGACTACTACCTTGGTTTTAACTTTAATCGGTATTTTCAGCTCATCATCGGAAAGCCAGATAAATATACTTCCTTCACTTTTGAACAGCCCGCCTTTTTTAATTATCGGTTCCACAACTATGCAGTTAAATGTACCTGCAGGAACAGTTACCTGATCTTTACCTAGATACTTAACATCGAGATTATAGACGGTATCTTTATAAAAATTTTGCAGATGGATCATATCGCCGATCTTCAGATGGGAAAAATCAAGAGTTCTGGCGTAATAAAATGCGGAAACTATGTCGTTTACATATTTTGGAATTTTATACGTGCCGCTGCTTGTTTTGGCCCTGCCGTTGCGTTGATCAAAAAATGCCGAAAAGTCACGGCTGTAATGCCCTTCTCTAATATGCTGCTCAAAACGCCAGGGGAATATTCCTTTTACATCAAGATAAGTTTCATAATGATCTCTAACTTTATAAATCCAATCGAAACTGGGAACAGAATTTACTTCAAAAGTAATATTATAAACTTCGCGGCCGGAAATTCTTCTTATTCTGGGAATAGCCATTACTGCAATACCTGCCGTAACAAATCCATACTTTACATCAAAAGTTAATTTTTCGCCGACCTTAAATGCTTTATTATCTATAGTTCTGAACTCACTCTTTTTATCGTCTTTTCCTTTTCCGTAAACAAGATAAGGTAAAAGTAAAAGTACAATAAAAATTAAGGCATTTTTTTTACGCATTAAATTCTCCTTCTTTAAGGATGCTGTTATATAAATCTTCTATTTTTCCGAACACTCTATCAATATCAATACTGTTCATACAATCCAAACCTTCACACTGTTTCCTATTGCAATTGTAACAGTTGATCTCGGGCATAAAAATAAATTTTTTATTTGTAAACGGTCCCCACCTTTGCGGAGAACACGATAATATTTTGGGATAAAACCCGATTACATTCTTATTTAGTGCGGCGGCAATATGAATCGGACCCGTAGAGTTAGAAATAAACAAATCCGCTTTTTCAATCAAGGCAATTAAATCAGAGAGATTAAGCGTGCCTGCAAAATTCTTTGCCCCCGTACCGGAAATTAATTCTTTGCAGATACCCTTTTCCTGTTCACTGCCGGTTACTATTAAGTTTATATCCAGTTTCGAATCCATTAGTCCGACCAGATTACGAAATTTACTTATTGGAAGATCAATGGAACTTCCTCCGCTGCCGGGGTGGACTATAAATACAGGCTTATCTTTTTTAATATTGTTTAAATTAAATTCATTTTCAATACGTTTTTTACTTTCCGGCGAAGAGAATAAATTAAACTTTACATTTCCGGTTGTAACCGTTTCGTTTATTCCGAATTCTTTTAGAAGTTCTACGTTAAATTCCAGTTCATGTTTTTGGGCATATTTACGGTGAATATAAATCCTTCTATTAAATAAAAAAGAATACCATCTGTACCCGGTTCCTATCCTTACCTTAATTCGCGAAAGAAAAATTATGAACGCAGTTAAAAAAGTGGCATTTACCACTATTGCAGAATCGTATGAACGGCCGGAAATTTCTTTAATGTTTTTTTTAATCGGCAGTTTGTTATTTCTTTCGTGTAAAATTAAAATATCATCAACAAAAGGATTATCTTCTACAAGAGCCTTTGTATAGCTCCGGATGAGAAATGTAACTTTGCATGCCGGGTAATACTTTTTTATAATTCCTGCCAGCGGCAGGGAAAGAACTACATCACCTATCCTATCCGTGCGGACAATTAAAATGTTTTTAGGAATAATCATTTTCTTGATACATACGGATTGTCTTTAATATAAAACCTCCAGGGTAACTGCACCGATTTTTTAATACCTATTCTGCGGCCTATTATAATGTCCTTAGAATTAATTTTCGGTTGATTAAGAATATAAATCCTGTCTCCTGTTAAATCAATTCCGTAATGATTTTTAGTAATTGAAAAAGCACGGCAAACTTTTCCCGGTCCGTTTGTTAAATTATACTTTTCTTTATCATTTATCAAATTCCTGCCGAAACGGTTTGCAATCATAATATCCGTACCTTCAACCGGTTCCAGTGCTCTAATTAGAACTGCAGTTCCATGGCCTTTTTTCCCGGTAACCACGTTGCAACAGTAGTGAGCACCGTAGGTAAAGTATACGTAAAAGTAGCCCCCTTCGTTGAACATTATTTCATTTCTTTTTGTCTTTCCTATATAAGTATGTGCAGCTTCGTCAATTGCTCCGTCGTAAGCTTCAACCTCGACTATTCTGCCGGCTAATATAATGCCGTTTTCATCTTTAACTAATATTTTCCCTAGCAGCTCTTGGGCTACTTTTAATACTTCGCGAGTATAAAAATTACGGTTTAATTTTTTATACGGATTCATCTTTTTATTGACAAGGAAAATATGAGGGAATATTTTTTACGATTCAAGCTCTGTTTCCAGTTCGCTTATTCGCTTTAAATAATATTCTTTTTTATCGGGGTTTTTATATACCAGCTTTCTAAAGACATTAATTGCTTCCTTTAACTCTCCCTGAGCAATATAAATTTTTGCCAGCGTTTCGGATACAATCAAATTTTCGGAAGCAAATCCTTCAAACGGCTTATCTTTAAAATCTTCTGCTTTATTATTACTTTCCGGAATCTTTGCATGTGATATTTCTTTTGCCAACTGGCCAAGCCTGTCGTCAACATTTGATTCTTTATTTATTTTTTCTCCCGCATCCTGTTTTTCTTCAAACAAGGATGACTCATCTTCAGTTTCGAACAACTCACTTTCGGGCATAAAAATATTTCTTGTACCTCCTTCAAAAAGAGATCTTTGTTTTTTAATATTTTCCAGTTCCTTTAAATAATATTTATAAGTTCCCGGAGAATAAATAATGTCACTACCAATTTTAATATTTTTAAGTGCCTGACCATAATTACCGGAAAGTGTATATGCTTTACCAAGCATTAAATAAGCGGCTGCATATCTTGGAAAAATTTTAATGCCGTTATTTAGTATTTCAATTGCCTTTTCTATATTATTATTTTCAATTTCGGAATTTGCCATTCTTACAAAAAGCGATGAACGCTTATTATATTCATAAATTAAGCTTACCTTATTCTTAAATATTTCAGACATCGATTTATTCAAAGGCTAATCCTTATACCTTAGTAAAAGCATGTTTAATTGAAGTTAGTGATACAAAAGAAAATCCCAGAAAGAACAAAATCTGGAACGGAAGAGCTGCAATTTCCAAAAAATAAATAGCAGCGGCAACACCCAGCAAACAATACAGCGCCATAATTAATTCAACATATACCGAAAAGCCGATTTTTTTATTATTATATCTTTTGCCAATCCATGAATCTTTACTATCCACAACTTTAAATTTCGGTGTGCGTACAAATTCACTTTTTCTATTCAGCAGTCCTTCAAAAACCGCCCTGGAATTGTTAACCGCAAATCCCATGCTTCCCGCCATGAAAAGCGGGAACAGAACAATCTTTTTACGCCAATCTTCCCTAATATCTTTCTGGGAATATAAATACATTAAGAACGAACTAATAAATGCAAGGACGAAAATGGATAATATAGCAAAATAAACCTGGTGAGGTCCGCTGTTCTTTATAAATATTAGCGGAACATTTAATATTGCAACAAGCAGTATAAACGGGAAAACAAGATTGTTGGTTAGGTGAAACGTTCCTTGTAATTTAACTCTTAACGGAACATTAGATTTCCAAACTAGCGGTAGAATCTTTTTAGCGGTTTCTATCGCACCTTTGGTCCATCTGAATTGCTGGTTCCTTAGAGCGTTTATTTCGGAAGGCAATTCGGCGGGAGAGGTAAAATCTTTTAAGAATACAAACCTCCAGCCGTTTAGCTGCGCACGGTAGCTAAGGTCAAGGTCTTCGGTAAGCGTATCTGCTTCCCAGTTACCGGCATCTTCTATGCAACTCCTACGCCAGATTCCTCCCGTTCCGTTAAAGTTTATGAAAAAGCCGGCTTTGTTTCTTACCGATTGTTCAATAACAAAGTGTCCGTCTAGAGCAAGAGCTTGTGCCTTTGTTAGCAGAGAATAATCTCCGTTAATATGTTCCCACCTTGTCTGTACCATTCCGACTTTTTCATCACTAAAAAAAGAAAGAGTTTTTTTAAGAAATTCTTTTTGCGGAATAAAGTCGGCATCGAAAATAGCAATGTACTCTCCTTTAGCAATTTTCATTCCTTCTTTTAATGCGCCGGCTTTAAAGCCCTTCCTGTTTGCTCTCCTTATATGTTTTATATCGAAACCCTCTTTTTGTTTTTCGGCAATGATCCTCTCGGCAATATCAACAGTCTCATCAGTTGAATCATCCAGCACCTGAATTTCCATCAAATTTTTCGGGTAATCTATTTCGCAAACCGCATTAATTAATCTCTCTACAACGTATAACTCGTTATACAGCGGCAATTGAATTGTAACCAAAGATTCGGGAACTGATTCTTTTTTAGGAGTGTAATTTACATTCTTGTACTTATTATGATAATAGATCATTATAAACCCATGCAGCCCGAAAAGAAATATAATAGAAAGGGCTACGAAATACGAAATTAAAACTATTTCGTCCATCTGTATTTTGCCTTTATAAAATTTTTATCTACCACCCGGAGACAGTATCGAGGAGTATATCATCACTTATTTTATTTATAGCATCCTCTATAGCAGCTCTTCTAACACTAATGCTAGCACCTGCTTGATAATCACTAGTATTAGTAAAATCTTTATCGAATATCGTTTTTCTCTTAACCAAATCCCTATAAACAGCGTGTACCGTAATTGTAATTCTTCTTGTAGTAACATTCTCACCCGCGGAAATTACGGCCGGGGCATCACTTAAAGAAGTAATTGTACAATCAAGTACGGAATTGGCATTTGATTTACTAGCAATTTGTAAAGTATTATCATCAATAAATTTTTGAATAAGCTTATTTGTAAGCATTTCGCCTAATCCGGGCTCACCGGAACCGCTTCTGTCTTGTGCAACAGGAATAGCAATAGTTTTAATATGCTTGGGTACCGATGCACCGGTAAAAGAATACGCACAACACCCGGTAAAATTAATCAGCCCTAAAGTTATAAACAAGAGAATAATGTAAATGGACAACAAATGTGTGTTGTGCAAAGCTTTTAATTTTTTCGGAATTTTTACGTTCAAAAGATTTTTAAATAATTTAATTGATTTCATCTAAAATTCCAGACCATACTCTTTTATTTTCCTGTATAATGTCCTTTCGCTTATCCCTAACAGCTTAGCGGCATTCCGTTTATTGCCTCGTGTTTTTTCCAGAGCATTTTTAATAGCTTCCTTTTCCAGCTCAATCAATGGCAATATCTCATCATTTTTTGAACCGGTTTCATTTTCACGCGGATCTATGCTTTGCCTGTATATCAAATCCTTAAGTTCCATAATATCTTTTTTAATTTCGAATAATGCACGGTACAAAAGTTCCCTGTCCAATTCTTCGGGAGTTTTTTTAAGATATATAGGCAGATTTCTATTTTTATTTTCTTCGCTTTCTATTTTAACGAGAGGCATGAATGCAAATGCATCGAGTACACCGCTGCGGTTAAGCGCAATGGCAGACTCTACGGTGTTTTTCAACTCTCTAACATTGCCGGGCCAGTTATAACTCTTTAACAAATCAACCGCATCGGAAGTAAGAACCGGAACCGTTATTTTATTTTCTTCAGTATAATTCTTTATGAAATAAACCGCCAATTCTTCAATATCAATCTTACGCTTTCTAAGAGGCGGAATATTAAACGTGACTGCCTTAAGCCGGAAATAAAGATCTTCTCTAAACCTTTTTGCTTCAACCTCTGCCTGCAAATCTTTATTAGTAGCGGCAATTATTCTTACATCCACATTAGTAACGGTTTCCGCACCAATCTTCATAAACTCCTTATTCTCAATAGCACGCAACAGCTTAACCTGTGTTGTTAAAGGCATTTCGGCTATTTCATCAAGGAATAAAGTACCGCCGTCGGCAATTTCAAAATATCCCTTTCTTGTTTCAACCGCGCCCGTAAAAGATCCTTTTTTATGTCCGAAAAGCTCACTTTCCAGAATTCCCTCCGGTATTGCCCCGCAGTTTACACTTACAAGTTGTTTGTCCTTTCTATTGCTGTAACCATGAATTGCCCTGGCAAAAATTTCTTTGCCTACACCGCTTTCTCCGTATATTAATATCGAAATATCGGAAGCGGCTACCTGCATTGCAATATCAATAAGATCCCGGATCTCTTTGGACTTACTTATTATTCCAAATTGTTTTTTAAATTCTTCAATTGTCATTTTATAATTGATGTCTTTCCAGAATTAAAGCACAACATCTTAGGAACGATATTTATAAAGCATTCAAATATATTTAATTTAAATTCTTTATTAAAGGTTAACAGCTAATCCATCTTGGGCAATTAGAATTTTATCTTTTTCTTCCTTAGAAATCGACTTTAATATTTCCCGTATTTTAATTTCATCCTCATCGCTGATGTGAGTGAGATAAAGCTTTGAAATCTTTTGAAGACGAAAAGCATTTAATATATCTTCAATTTCTACATGAGATATTTCCGAAATAAGAATATCAATTTTTTTATCCTTAAATAAATATAGATCTCCTTTATCACCTATATCACCGGTATAAAATACTGTCTCTTTATCATCTTCAAGCAAAAGACTAATGCATGAAAAGCCTAGTTCGTTCTTCGCATCATATTTTTTATAGGATGCCAAATGTAAATTTTGTTTTGCCGTTAACTTCAACGAGTTATTTATTTCCCATTTCCGGTTTTCTTCAAAAGGAATAAACTTTAATTCAAATCCAAGTCGTTGGGGAAAGATATATGAATTGGAAATGAATCGCTGCAAATATTCCAAATTACTATTGTGAATATAAATATCCCCACCGGAAGTTCTATTATTTATTTCCATTTGAATAAGCAAGGCTGCAAGACCGGAATAATGGTCCGGATGGAAATGGGTTATTAAAATTCCGTCGATTAAATTAACGGGAACATTATTAAAAAGCAGCGCTTTGGAAATCCCGTCACCGCAATCAATAAGCAAGTTATATCCCGCTGAAGTAACAAGCAGAGAAGAGTGAAATCTTTTTAACGAGGTTTTACCGGAACCGGTTCCTATAAATTGTATTTTCAAGATGCCGCCTTAAATATAATAATTGCTTTACAATAATCTATTCGCCGCCGGGCAAGTTTAATTTTACAACTCTACCATTAAGGCTGAACTTTGAATTTACGTATTGGAGTAATTTTTGAGCTTTGGCGGAATCAGTATACTTTCCTACGTATACCACATGAAAATCCGTTCCGCCGACTGTTTTATTTTGAATAATTGAAAAATAGCCTGCACCTTGAAAAGTCTCTTGTAAAGATTGTGCGTTAGTCAAAATAGTAAAAGCACCGGCCTGTACGGAGTAAAAAGTTTTGTCAATGTTTGAACTTAACTTCTTTCTTGTTGAAGATTCTGAAGAACTGTCATTAGCTGTTTTAACGTTTACCAAAACTTTGTCTTTTGCCGGAATCTCTTTTTCCGCAATACCAATATAGGGTGAAAGCGGGTAATCTTTTTTCAATTTATTCAGAAAAGTTTTTGCAGCACCGTACATTCCCAAAGCATAATAGTAAGTATATATTCTATATAGGGAAGCATCTGCATATTTACTTTTAGGATAATTTTTTACTATATCACCGTATATTGCAACTGCCTCTTGCCCGTTTTCCGTAAGAACAGCTTTTAAAAAAAGTACATTGGAGCTGTTCGGATATTCTTTTAATAATTTTGGTAATTCCGATTGGACTGCTTCTTTATTACCTTTTTCAATATTCTTAAGATACGGGATTATATCTACTTCCTGGGCAGATGTAAATGAAGCAAGAGGACTGATAAGAAAAAGGAAAATTAAACCATAAAATAAGTTAACAACATTGCGCAAAACTAACTGCGGAAATATTGGAATGCCGGAATGTCGGAGTGAATTAAAGTATACCATTATTCCTCCAAAGGAGTCCTTCGGACAAAACTACATTACTCCACAAATTGCCTAACTTAAGCAAATAATATTTTTTCATTTTATTTAACTAACATCTTAAGCTGTCAAAGCTAATTCCGCACTTCCCGGTTGTACAACAGAAACAATATCTCCGAACAAAGTAGCGGAGGTTGCCCGGTTAATTTTTACCCTTACATAAACGCCTTCTCCAATATCTTCCTTTAACGGAAAGACAACTACTTTGTTGGTATCGGTACGACCCGATAAGAATTTATCCGACTTCCTGCTCAGACCTTCAATTAAAACAACTTCATCTTTACCGATTAACTCCTGATTTTTCTCAAAAGATATTTGCTGCTGAAGTTCGATAATTTCCTGAAGCCGTTTCGATTTTATTTCATCAGGTACATCGTCACCCATTTTATATGATTTAGTCCCTTCCCTGGGAGAATACTTAAACATATAAGCACCATCATATTTTACCAAGCGCATTACATCAAGAGTCATTACATGATCTTCATAAGTTTCGGTGGGAAAACCGGAAATAATATCGGTTGAAAAACTAACGCCCGGAATGATCTCCCTAGCTTTTTCAATAAGATTAAGATAACTTTCAATTGTATATGTTCTATTCATCAATTCAAGAATTCTATTTGAACCCGATTGAACCGGTAAATGAATATAGTTGCAAATGTTTGAATTACCTGCAATTGTATATAGTAACTTATCGGATAAATCCTGAGGATGGGATGTAGTAAATCTAATTCTAATATTCCTATCAACCACTGCACATGCAGACAGTAAATCGGCAAAGTCATAATTTCCATCATTGTAAGAATTAACATTCTGTCCAAGCAAGGTTATTTCTTTAAAACCTCTGCCGGAAAGCTGCTTAATTTCATTTACTACCGAGATCAAAGACCTGCTTCG
>JBJKQP010000087.1:0-9491 GCA_046705105.1 Ignavibacteriaceae bacterium
ATCTTTTTGATGTTAAGCTGCTATTTGAAAATGAAGGATTAACAGACGGAATTCGCAAAGCATTTTTAGTTTATCTTATTAGTCATAATAGATCGTTGATAGAAGTTCTCAATCCTGGATTGCAGGACATCACGAATATATTTGCGAGTGATTTTGTAGGAATGACAACAGAGCCGGTTAAACTGGATGATCTTATTCATACTAGAGTCGAATTAATTAAAAAGATCAAACAATCGTTGACAAAAGATGAGATAAAGTTTTTACTTTCATGGAAGAATAAAAAGCCTGAATGGAAATTACTTGGAATTGAAGAGATAAAAGATTTGCCGGCGGTTAAAAGAAGATTAATGAATCTTGAAGCGCTTAAAGGAGAAAAACATAAGCTCGCTTACGAGAAGCTGGAAAAGTATCTTTTAGAATAGCCATGCATAAATTCAATAACTAATTGAGAATTTATTGAATCCGGTTTTTTGTAATAATCGAAAATATCTGAAGGACCGGTGTAGTAATTGTAGGTTTTATTTATATTATTAAATGCGATAATGAGTTAATAATTCATTCCAATTAAAATTATTATGGTGGGATAAGCGATTTTTTCTACTTCAATTACTACTTCAAGGATCAAAAAAAGTAAATAAAAAAGCCTTATAACTGATTATATTATAAGGCTTTTAAGTGCGGGGCCGACGAGACTCGAACTCGCGACCTCCTGCGTGACAGGCAGGCGTTCTAACCAACTGAACTACAGCCCCAAACATTAAGTAAAAATGAACAATACTTATAAATTGAGAAACAAAAATATATTAAGGCTAATTGAAAATCAACTTCCTTTACTAAATCTAAAAAATATATTTACAATTTTATTCGCCGAATGATATACCTACCGCTTTAGCAGCAATAACTGCCTGGTTGTCCGGTTGTACTAACTTTTGTTTTGAAATAGCATCTTCAACTTTAACATTTTTTACTTCGGTTCCTTTAAGTGCTACCATTCTCCCGAATTTTTTTCTGGCTGCCAAATCAATTGCAAATGCTCCGAACTTTGTGGATAGAATTCTATCAAAAGGTGTCGGACTCCCCCCTCTTTGTAAATGACCGAGTACGGTTACGCGTGTTTCACGTTCAGTATTTTCTTCTATTTTTCTGGCAACCAATTCTGCTATGCCACCTAGCTGATTGGGATCATGTCGCTTTATATCATGCCCTTTAACAACCATTTGGCCGTCAACAGGGCGCGCACCTTCGGCAACACATACAAGACTGAACTTTTTTCCCATCAATTCTCTTTTAAGAATTTTATCATACACTTTTTCCCACGAAAAAGGTATTTCGGGAATAAGAATTATATCGGCACCGCCGGCTAATCCGCCGTTCAGTGCAATCCAACCGGCATAGCGTCCCATTACTTCAACAACAATTACACGATGGTGTGATGATGCGGTAGTATGTAATCTATCTAAAGCTTCTGCTACAACAAAAACAGCGGAATCATGACCGAATGTAAGGTCCGTTGCATCCAGATCATTATCAATTGTTTTGGGAACACCTATCATATTCATACCCATTTGTCCAAGCTTATTACATATATGCATGGTACCGTCTCCACCAATTGCAATGATAGCATCTAGATTCCATGCATTGTAATTTTTAACTGCAGAATTTGATTTGTTAACAATCTCTATGTTCCCGTCTTTAAGTACAGGCCAATGGTAGGGATCACCCTTATTGGAAGAGCCCAAAATTGTTCCACCCCTGGCTAAAATTCCCGATACATCATCGTTCTTTAATTCTCTTGCACGTCCTTCAACTAATCCTTCAAATCCATCTAAAATACCTAGAACGGACATTCCGTAATCTTGTGCAGGTTTTGTTACACCTCTAATAACCGCATTTAGGCCGGGACAATCGCCGCCTCCGGTTAAAATACCTATCCTTTTTACTTTTGAACTTGTGACCATTTTTTATCCTTTTATAAAAATCTTTTTCTATACTTTCTCATGTGAAACAGATAAAATTAAAGTAATAGATGTGAATTCATTTTTTATTTAAACTTCAAAATTAATTAAATATTAAATAATTATAAAATTTTGTGGCAATATAAATTGATTTTTCTTTTTAACATTATCGAAGAAAAAAATATTTTGTATAATCAACCAGTTTTATGAATAAATTAGCTTATAAAATATTGTGACAGATATTTTTCTATCTGTTGATTTTTCAAATTTAACAGTGTAGTTTAAAAAAGTAAGATAATAAGCAAAAGGTAACTGTAATGAAGAAAATAAAGTTAGCTTTTTTGATTGTGGGGCTGTTTCTTGCAATTAATCGAATATCATTTTCTCAAACAGACTCTTCCGCACAAAAATATAAAACCGGTATTATCAAAACATCAGTTAATACATTACAGCAGAAAATTTTGCTTACCAACGAACAAAATGCTAAGATAGAGCAGATTTTATTTAATTATGTAAATGAAAATTCGATTAATAAAAGCAAAGACATTATACTGGACAAAATTGAAAAGCTTTTAAATGACCGGCAAAAGGATAAATTTGAAATTATCAAAAATGATTGGTGGGGTCATTTTAGTAAACAATTTAATGCCAAATGATAATTATAAAATTCAAGACGCGCTGACTGAAAACTCAATCTTAAATTCCGTAACTCCATTTATATTTAAATTAATTTTGCCTCCAAGTTGTTCGGTTAGAGTTGTAACAAGCTGAAGCCCCAGAGAATCCGTTTTTCTAAAATTAATATCGGGTGGAAAACCTATACCGTTATCTTTTAATATTAAGGTATAATTATGTTCGTTGTCTTTATTCAGACCGATATAAATTTCTCCTTTTCTGTTACCGGGGAAAGCATGTTTTAAAGAATTGGAAACCAGTTCATTTATTATTAACCCGCATAATATGGCAGTATCAATCTCAAAATATATCCCGCGCATATCCGTAATCAAATTTATTCTTTCAAAATCTATATTATAAGAACTGAACAAGTCTTTAGTTAAAGATTTTATATATTCGGAAAATTCAATTTTGTTTAGGTCTTTAGATTGATAAAGTTTTTCATGAATTAAGGCCATTGAGCGAACTCTGGTTTGGCTTTCTCTAAATATTTCAAGAGATTTTTTATCTTCTATATAACCGGATTGAAGATTTAAGAGACTTGATATTACCTGCAGATTATTCTTTACCCTATGATGGATTTCCCGTAATAATACGGTTTTTTCCTGCAGTGAGGCTTTAATTTGTTCTTCTGCTTTTTTCTTCTCCGTAATTTCCTTTCGCAAGTCTTCGTTTACTTTGGAAAGTGCCGCTGTTCTTTCTATAACTCTTCTTTCCAGTTCTTCTTTTGTACGTTCAAGTGCTTCAAGCCCGTATTTCCTTTGAGTACTATCCCTCATTATTGCTATGCCGCCAACTACATTCTTTGAATCGTCAAAAATTGGTGAATAATAAGCTTCAAAATACCCTTCTTTTCCGGTCTCGGGAATGTAGAACCACCTGTCTTTTGCTATTACATAATTACCTTTCAAGGTTTCATAATAATATTTGTCCTCACCAATTTCCTTAAGAAAAGGTAAAACTTCGAATGCACTTTTACCAAGCGTTTTGGATTTGTTTATGCCTGTCATAGACTCCATACCGGGATTCCAAAGTGTAAATTTGCATTCACTGTCGAATGCCACTATTCCGTCAATACTGCTGTTCAATAATCTATCGGAAAATTCCATTTCCCTTCTAATTGCCTTCTCAACCTTTTTCCGTTCGCCTATTTCCCTGTCGAGTATATAAAATACCGTTAAAAAGATTATACAACTTACGAGCGTACCGACAATTATAGTAATAAAAGTATTTTTAACGTTTACAACCAGCAATTGATCTCTATGCTGTAAAAGATCATATTCTTCAGCTTCCATACTAGCATTTAAACCGTAGATCTTATCCATTAATTTTTTACCGGCTTTAAGTTTTAACCTATTCGCAGCCGATTTAAAATTTCCCGACTTTCTAATTTCAATTGTTGATTGAAGATTTTCAAAACGCTTGGTTATTAATGTATCGTATTGAATAAATAAAGATTTTTGTTTCGGATTGTTTTTTATTAAGGCTGCCAGGGATCTTAAGTTGCCTTTTACATTTTTTATCCCCTTATAATAAGGCTCAAGGTATGATTCATCTCCCGTTATTAGATAGTTTCGCTGTCCTTCTTCGGAACTAACCACCTCGGATAGTATAACTTCAAGAGTATTCAGTACATTATATGAATTTGTTCTTAATTCGGCAGTTTCAAAAACTTCATTTATATTTCTGTAAGAAGCTACCCCAATTCCAATTATAAGTATAAGAATAAAAACTAAACCGGCTTTAACGGTTTTTATTTCGTTAAAAAATGTCATTAAAGAATTATTTTAAAATAAATATTTTAGCATGAAATAAGATATCTATTTCAATCATCAATTTTTGTGATTTTAATGTTAACCTAAACTAATGCACTATATTTTAAAGGAAAATTTATTGGAGTTCCATTTTTACCCAATTTAGTAAATATATTTTAGTCAAACACTTTTGTCGACCATAACAGTAGAGATATATTTATCTATAAAAAACAAAAAGGCATAATCGTACCGTATAACCATAACAAAATTTTTAGAAAAAAACCAAATGAAAATCAAAAAAAATTACCCTATTTAGCAAAAAGCACATTTACAAATATTTTATTGTTTCAATTTGAAAAAATTAATAAGTTAAATAAACTATTTTTTGATTTCTTAAAAAATTAGTTTAGTAAAATTCTCAATTTTTTTTGTTATGCACTTTTAATGTAATTTTTCTTGGTATAATTTTCGGAGAAATCTATATTATTAAATTATTAATTATTATTTTACGTCTTGGAATTAAACTTCACTGGGGAGATATTTAAGTTGGATTTTTTATTAGTATAGAAGTTTTAAATATTTCCAATCAACCAACTTAATTTCTTATATATATAATTAAAACAAAATGGAGTAAGTATGAAATTATCCTTTACCAAACTTCTTTTTATCGTACTTGCATGCTTTTTATACTTAACTTACCCGGTTAAAGTGTATGCGCAGGGTGTTACGACGGCTTCAATTAACGGAACAGTTACCGACCAAAATGGAAATCCTCTACCGTCTGCTACGATTTTAGCCGTACATGTTCCTTCCGGAACTCAATATGGTACTACAACCAGAAACAACGGCAAATATAACTTATTAGGATTAAGGGTCGGGGGACCTTATACAATTACTGTTTCTTTTGTGGGATATAAAACTCAAAAGGAAGAAAATGTATATTTGAATTTGGGAGAAAGCCGTACCTTAAATTTTGTCATGACTACTACAACGGTTAAGCTATCTGAAGTAACAGTTGTAGGTACAAGAAATGCAATTATAAGCAGCGACCGAACGGGAGCTTCGGAGCGTGTATCCGCACGGCAGGTTCAAGAAATTCCTACTATCAGCAGAAGCTTAACAGACCTTACAAAGTTATCTCCCTTGTTCAGCGGTACAAGTTATTCCGCAGCCGGAACAAACAGCAGGTATAATAATATTCAATTAAACGGTACACAATTTAACGACCTATTTGGTTTGGGTTCAGGAACACCCGGCAGCGGTGTTGGTGCAAACGCAATAAGCCTTGATGAAATTCAAGAATTCCAAATTGTTATTGCACCTTTCGATGTTAGATACGGCGGGTTTACCGGTGGCGGTATTAATGCCATAACACGCAGTGGTACTAATAATTGGGAAGGTTCCGTATACGGTTACGGAAGAAATCAGGATTTTGTAGGTCTTAGTCCGGATAGCAAGAAAGAAAAAATAGCAAACTTTAATAACTATATTGAAGGTATTCGTTTGGGCGGTCCGATAGTTAGGGATAAGCTATTCTTTTTTGTAAATGCAGAATTATCTCAGTATAATTATCCGTGGTCTAATCTTTCCTTAACCCCACAGGGGCCTGCTGAAGCTGCTTCGTGGGCAAACACCATGAAAAGCGTATTGGCTTCCAAATATAATTTTAATACGGGTTCGGATGCAAGCTTTAACGCAACACAACCAAACGGAAAAGTTTTTGCCCGCTTTGACTGGAATATTTCCGAACAGCATAAACTTACATTCAGCTATAGTTATTTAAACGGTTATGCAGACCGCGACTATAGTTATACAAGATCCGGTAACAACACTCTCAGTTTCGACAGTTACCTGTATCTACTTCAAAACAGAACAAGCAACGGTGTACTTCAGTTACATAGTACTTTCGGTAACGATATGTCTAATGAATTAACATTAGGTTATACAACAATACTAGATAACAGAGGACCAAATGGTAAAGCAATGCCTCTTATAGAAGTTGATCAATCCGGAATGCGAATGTATGCAGGGCCGGATAGATACTCATCAGCAAATATGCTGAATCAGGCAATAGTTGAATTTACCGATAACTTTACATACACAACCGGTAATCATATTTTTACTTTCGGTACTCATAATGAATTTTTCTCATTCAAGAATTTGTTTATGAGATCTTATTACGGGTATTATATATTTAACAGTTTAGCAGACCTTGAAGCTGGTAACATCAGCTATTATCAAAGAGTTGAATCGAGAACAAACGATCCTCTGCAGGCAGCGGCATTCAGTGCTAACCAATACGGTGTTTACGCACAAGATGAATGGTCCGGAATTAAAAATTTGAAATTAACACTCGGGGTAAGATTAGATATACCTACATTCCCAACCGCATCAGCTTATAACGATTCGGTTAGTCATTACTTCCCGGGTTATTCAACTGCCAACAAGCCGAAAGCGAATCCGTTATTTTCTCCAAGGCTTGGTTTTAATTACGATGTTAACGGAGACAGAGTAACACAAATAAGAGGCGGTGTCGGAATTTTCTCCGGCCGAGTTCCTTATGTGTGGATGTCTAACAATTACGGGAATACAGGGACATATTATGCTGAAATTAGTGGAACTCCGAAAAAGAATGCATTTGACGGAGCTTATTCACCGGATCCTTATAATCAGCCTTCTGCAACAGCACTAGGGCTTTCACCAAAGCTGAGTTCCGAAATTGATATGGTAGATCCTAACTTAAGAATGCCGCAGGTGCTAAGGTTTGATTTGGCAGTAGACCGTCAATTACCCTATAATACCATAGGTACGGTAGAGTTTCTATATTCCAAAGATATAAATGAAATGACTTACAAGTTACTCAACCTTAACCCGCAAATAGGTGTAGGCAGCGGAGGAAGGCCGGTGTACAGCGGAACAAACAGCGGTAACGGCAACTTTTATAATATGCTGTATTTGGAAAATACAAGCAAAGGCTACTCTTATGATTTTGTACTTCAATTGCAAAGAAATGTAGCAAGGGGATTAAACTTTAATGCCGGTTATACTTATGAAAGAAGTTTCGATATAAACAGTGTTACATCTTCACAGGCTAACTCTCAGCTAGCTTATAATCCCATTTCGGGGAATCCGAATGATCCGCCTTTAGCTACTTCCGACTTTGAAGTACGTAACCGTATATTTGCTTCCGTTACTTTTACACACGAATTTTTCATGGATGCTCCTACTGCAATCTCTATATTCTATAACGGGCAAACAGGTGCACCATTCTCTTACATTTATTACGGAGATGTAAATGGTGATGGTTATAATCAGAACGATTTATTTTACATTCCTAAAAACGACAACGATATTGAACTAGGTTCTATTTCGAACGGGCAGTATGTTAGAAATGCACAAATGTATAAAGACTTTGACAGCTTTGTTGCCAACAGTCCTTACTTAAGTTCACACCGTGGTCAAATTGCTGCAAGGAATGCTGCATTTAACCCTTGGTATAATCAACTGGATTTAAGATTAGTTCAGGATATTCCGGTTACCGGACATAAAGTAGAAGTGACAGTTGATATCTTAAATTTCTTAAACCTGTTAAACAGCAGTTGGGGATGGTATCAGCATACAGTATATAATACATATACAATTGTTAGCTTAAAGGGAAAAGATCCTGCTACAGGAAAGGATGTTTACAGCTTTTCCAAACCGCAGAATAATACTCCCTGGAGTGCAGATAATATTCTTTCCCGCTGGTCTATGCAGTTAGGATTAAGATTTACTTTATAGAATATAAATTTATAAAATTTGCTGAAAGCCTTTAGAGAAATCTAAAGGCTTTTTTATTTTAAATTGATTTTAAGCACTATTGGTTTAATAATAATTTTTTATGTGATACTGTGCACTATGAACTATATAAAATATAATAATTTGTTAGATGAAATTTTTCTTATTAAGGTACCGAGATGATGTGGGCAGTAATATCGTTGTTGTTTTTACTTTGGCTTGCCGGAGTTATATTGAAAATATCTGCAGGGGGTATATTACATGTAGTTTTAATAATTGCAGTTATATTGCTTGTATTTAATTTAATTAGAAATGCAAAAGCCGAAATGCGTTAACCGATATTTTAATTCTATTGATTTTTTACCGGCTGTTTCCCCACTTTAAAATATCCACTTTAACTTCAGCCGTTCCGTTTGTAATCATTCCAAGCTTTCGTGCAGCTTCGTAGGAAACATCGATTAATCTGTCCTTTATAAAAGGTCCCCTATCGTTAATTCTTAAAATCACTTCTTTCCCGTTTTCAATATTTGTTACTCTAACTATTGTATTAAAAGGCAGTTCGTTGTTAGCTGCAGTCATGGAGTACATATCGTAAACTTCGCCGTTTGCCGTAACATGCCCGTTGTATTTATTACCGTAATACGAAGCAATACCTCTTATGGTCTTTAATATTTTAGCATTCCTGTAAAACTGCAGTTCTTCATTTTGTTTATCTGCATTTTCTATTTTCCTTTCGTCCGTCTCTTTATTTGAAGTAAACCTTGCAACGCTGCTGCATGACACAAGATAGAAAGATATAAATAATACCGGGAGAATAAGTTTAATTTTAATTAAAACATAGCTGCACATTTTACAATTGCTGTTTCCGTTCTTAACCTGTTTTCGGTTAATTTATATAAATTTTGTTTTGAAACAAAGCCAAGCTCCTTTTCGGAAAAACCGCCTTCCGGGCCAAAGATAAAATAATAAGTTTTATTAGGATTATTCTTTAATCCCGTAAATTGATTTTCCGCATTTTGCTCGAAGATTAATTTCTCTCCTTTCAGATTTATTAATGCTTGAAATGAATTTACTGTTGAAACAGAAGGCAAAAAACTGCGTAATGATTGTTTCATTGACGATATTAAAATTTTATTCCACCTGTCAATTTTTAATGATCTTGAAATTGTCCTTTCGGATTCGAATACGATAAAATTAGTTATTCCTAGCTCGGTGCATTTCTCCAGTGCAAATTCAAATCTTTCCGAACTTTTTAACTTGGGAATACAAAAAGTAATATTGGCTAATTCATTTTTGTACAGATAAATTTTATTTACCTGTACGGTTACTC
>JBJKQP010000088.1:0-24714 GCA_046705105.1 Ignavibacteriaceae bacterium
ACCGGCAATAAAAAAAGAACTGCCGTAAAAATTATTAACACATTTATTTTAACAGTTAATTTCATTTATTCCTCTATCTCAGGTTTCTTTTTATTAATCATTAATGGCAAAAGTTAATTTTAATCCCCAGAAGATTTGCCTCGGATCAAGAAAAGTTGAATAAGTTAAATTAGGCATATCTATGTAGGCTTTATCTTTGATCCATTGGTCTCTTTGAGCGGGAGGTGCTTTCTGAATTTCATCCCAGGAATGATAATCACCTTTTCGATAATCGCCGGGCTTGTCATTTCCCGGAATATTAACATATCCGAATGCCGGCGTAACAATACCTGCAGGGAGATGAAGTGATTTCATATAAGCATTGAAATCATTGCCGTCATAAAAGCCGTATCTGCCAGGAGACAAGTATTTATAATTAAATAGATTGCTTACATCGCAGAAGAGTTGAAGATCAACACCAAAAAGATTTAACATTTTTGTAACACGCAGATCAACATTCCAGTAATCTCTCCATTGTACATTATTTGATATTCCGGGAACTGTAACACCGCCGGACCATGTATCCCATTGGCCTGAAGTCCATGAAGCAATAAAACTAAACCTCCAATCACCAAGGACATGATACCCGCCTAAAACCGGTCCAAAGTCGGACGGAGTAAAGAAATCCAAATTGGCCCTTGCAAACGGCCTCGGAAGAGGCTTGGATTGATAATAGGATGTAGTTGTAGCTTCATACCTCTTTTGTTCGGCGGGATTCTGGTAATATGTACCGAATGCAAAGTTACCTGTGGTTCTTACCGAGTAGGTATAATTAATAAATCCTTGAATCCAGTTGCCGCGGTTTTTTGTTACGGTTATTTCAAAACCGCGAGTATCACTGTAATTATTTGGCTCTACAATGAAATAATTAATTTTATTATCGTTGCTTACGTAATTTACGGCTGTATCCTGCATAGAATTATCTTTATAGTATCCGGCAAGTCTAACAAGAAGTTGATCTAGTATATTTTGTTCGTAACCAAGTTCATAAGCCACTGTTTTTTCTAAAGGAATATTCGGATCAGAAATACGCGTAACTGCATTATTGTCTGAAAATCTTCTAATAAGATATAAATCATCCGGCCTTGGCATTTGTCTAAAATGGCCGTAATTAAAGTATAACTTGCTGTCGGTAGAAATAGGGAAAGAAATTGCCAGCCTTGGGCTTAGGTCTAATTGTTTTACAGCTTTAATACGTGTTAAAACATTATCAAAATTAACAGGAGAAGCTGCAGATGCAAAAGCAGACGGATAATTGCCGAAGCTGTACCAATACCCATTCGGATCCGAGTAATCAAGTCTAAGCCCGAGTGTAGCAATCATACCTTCGAATTCCAATTTATCCTGCGCCCATAAAGCGGCACCTATAGGAAATGTATGCCAGTGAGAAGTAAATCTTCCGTTAGGTAAATAAACATCAACGGAACCGGAATTAACGTTATTGTCCGTATAATTAAATTCCGCTCCGGCACTTATTTCATTATATTTATTTATTTGGTTTTGTAATTTAAATTTTAAACTATAGTTAGAAACAACACTGGTATCTCTTGAATTACTAAAACCTACACTCATTCTCATTCCTTCAATAGAATTGGAAGGAGTTGTAAGGAAACCATAAGGAGCTTCATCAGCCCAATATGAATTTCCAAATAAAACCAAACCTGCTGTATTTCTTGCAAGCCCCGGATCAGTATGATATTTTGAAGTAAAGGCTGTGGCTTCAACATCAAAATACGCTGTGGGGCTTAATACTTGTGTATATTTACCTCCGTAAGAATAATAGTTTACTCTGGTAGGCGCCCAGTAGTTATCCGAAAATATTCTAGCATCAATATAGCTTACTTCACTTAAAGCACCCCCTATTCCGCTTGAAGTAGAAAACCAGCCGGGTCCCCCGGTGTTATTACTGTTGGTTCCGTTAGTTCTTGCAATTAAACCCTGCAACATTAATTTTTTACCCTTACCTAGATCGGAAGTTAGTTTTAATTGGCCTGTATAACTGTTAACACCCTGCGTAGCTAAGGGTATCATGTATTCGGTTTGAGTATTTCGGTAAGAAGCAAAAAACCTTAAGCCGCCTAATTCTTTTCCAATCAACGGAACAGGTCCGCCAAAGCTCATATCAAGAACATAATCCGGATTCGTTATATTTGTATTTTTCCTGTGCTGCCACAAAAAAAGTTTTTGAGCAGCTAAGGGTGATAAGCCTGCATAAGGATCGCTTGAACCCTGGTTTTTATATTTTGAATTCTGCCATGCAATCCAGCCCGGCCATTGAGGGTACTGAGACTGTGTATATGCATCCCAGTATGGTTTTCCCGTAGCAGGATTTATTGCAGATGTACCATACATTGCAACTCCCGGTTCTACATAAGGTCTTATCCAATATGAATATGGTGAATTTGGGGAAATACCGAAATGCTTTTGAGTGGGAGGACTTACTTGCGCAATTACGCTGAAAGAATATCTATTCCTTTCCCCTTCCTTGGTAACAACGTTAACTAAACCGGAACGTACATTTCCATATTCCGCAGTAAAGCCCCCGGTACTTACCTGAATTTCCTGGATAGATGTATAGCTTATCCCGGTAAACGGGTTATTGGTTCTGTAATCTCTCATCATTTGCCCGTTTACCATTAGACCGGTTTCATTCATTCCACCGCCTCTAACATCAAATCCATTCTGAATTCCCGCTTGAAGTCCCACAACCGATGAAACACTTGTTACAGGTAAATTGGCAATTTCCTTGGCATTTAAATTAGCCCGGCTTCCGGCAACATCAGGTTGGACAATAGGAGTTTGAGCAACTACAACCACCTCCTTGGTTTGAATACTTATCGGTTCTAGGTTTACATCTATGTTTGTAGTTTGATCTATGTTGACCCTAACGTCCTCAACTTCTACTGCAGCATATCCAACCATCGAAACTTTTAACTTGTACGTTCCGGGAGCTACGTTAAGTATAACATAATAACCGTCTACATTGGAAGCAGCTCCCATTGTAGTTCCTTCAATAACTACGTTTGCACCAATTAAAGGTTCATTTGTCTTGGAATCTTTTATTGTACCGGAAATTTTGCCGGATGCTGCCAGAGAATTGTTTATTACTATAAAAGTAGAAAGGAAGATAGACAGTAACAACGACCTCATATATTTACTCTCCTTTATTCGTCAAAATGACATTTAATATACAATTGTCGGGACGTTATTAAAATAATTTATAATTTAATCTATTAGTCTAATCTAAAAGGAAATTTTCAAAAGTTATCTATTCAATTTTATATTAATTCTTATTTTCTTTGATTAGATCTTTTTGAAGTATGCTCATCTAGATTAAATTCTAAATAATTTTTCCGAAAAAGGTAACCTTTTTACTATTGCTTATTATTCCATTCTAAATACAATCGAATAGATACAGTACATAAAGTAAAAAAGTTCGCCCGGACCTTTAACACTATTCAATATAATAAAGAGCTTTGGGTATATTTAATACCGGTTATATTTATTTGTTATACAAAGTTTTATTTTTTTTATAAAAATAGCAAGCCATAAATAAAATTATTTTAAAATAATTTTTTCCTTGCCTATAAAATCCTAATTTAAGATATTGCGAGTTCAAAATGGGATATTTATTTAAATAAACATTACTAAACTTAATTTATATTCATTTTATTAACTCAAGTTATTCTTAAGCACCAAGGCGAAAATCCAATATTCAACTGAACAGTCGCAAAAGAAACACCTTCTAAATAAAATTTCCATCAGCTCAATTTCAACTTTAGGATATAATAAATTCCGATAATGTCTTTCATATTGACTTTATAAATACAGTGTATTCTTTTGTGCTTTCCGAACTTTTATATTAACATATATTGCAAGGATCAAATATGCACCTATTGTATACCACTAAATAGATTTTTCATTATTACATTTTTTTACTTCGGTTATTTTTAGCGGAATATTTAAAGTATTTATAAAAGCTGCCGAATTATAGATCAATCCAGCCTAAATAACCTTCATACTTAAGGCTACAGAAGCAGCTAGCCAATGACCGATTCCTACTTCTCGATTTTTCAAATCTACCCGGTAAATATACTGTTTGTTAAATATAATTTTTGAACAAATAAGCCGGACCTATTCAGTCCGGCTCTAATTAAAATGAAGGTAAATTACTTTAAAAGAATCATTTTCTTAGACAGTTGAACATCACCAACGGTTAAATGATAAATATAGGTACCCGAAGCAAAATTAGAAGCATTAAAAATAACCGAGAAATTTCCGGCTTTCAATTCTTTATTAACTAATGTAGCCACCTCTCGTCCTAATATATCGTAAACTTTCAATGTTACAAAACCCGGCTTAGCAATAGAAAATTTGATATTGGTTGTCGGGTTAAATGGATTAGGATAATTTTGTTGTAACTTATAGTTTACCGGGGTTGAAATTCCCTTGTCCTCTTTTACATCGGTTATCCAATTTTCCCATTCTGCTTTTTTACTAGGGAACCAATTTAAATCACCAAGCGGAAAGCCTCCTGCAGAAGAAGTTTGCAATGTTGCATTTGAATAAGATAGGTCTTCCGGTAACGGCCAGGCCGGTGGATAGGTTAGTTTGTATGTCCATCTGCTTGAACTAATGTTATTTGTTAAAATTTCAGTAAGCTTACCTATAAGGGAATCAACATGATTCACAGCATCGGCATCATTAAATTGCGGATCCATGTTGTAAGTTGTATTATTATCAATATTAACCATAGGCGAAATTTGAGGTAGTTTTGTTGTTAATATTTTTTCCGTATAACCATTCATCCATCTTGGTGGTGCAATTGTGTTCAGCATTCTATCTGCCCCACCCGGAAAAGTTACATCAACATAGGATGTTACGGTATCATTATAAGTAGTAATAAAATTCGTTAATTTATCCGGATAGAAATAATCATTATGGGTTACTTCGAGTATCCTGGTATGATCGTCAATCATACTGGGAAATACTTGTTGAGCTGTATCAATCATGTAAGATTCTCCCGGCATAATAAGCGTTGTATCACGAAAAGTAACTGTATCGGGTATGTTTACAACAATAATCCCGCTCGATACCGTATCGGGACGCGGGTAAAACCAATCTCCGTAGACAGCAGGTTTATACCCCATTGCTACAAATGTAGAATAAACTATATTATTAGTAATATGTACATTGGTGTTGTAAGCACAAAGGAAAGTATTTCCCACACCGTATAATATAGTGTTATGATCAAACAAGGCATAATTAACATAGCCGCTGATTCCAAATATATAACTGCCACATGCTAAAAATGTATTATTAATAAATTTTACTGTATCTAAAGGAGTAGTGTTTGATGTTGTTTTAAAGGCCTGACCGTATAACCACGAACCTCCCGGATATATTAAATTACGGAACTTACTGTCCTGCACATCTATTTTACTCCATAAACCTGCATTTAGAACTTGTATGCCTCTGGCGCCAAAACCATCAAATACACACCTTCTAACTTTTATAGACATGTGATCTGCTAATATTGAAATACCTGAATTTAATGCATTACTAATATCACCGTCTTGTCTAATACCAAGGAAATAAATGTCGTCAAATTCTACCTTGGCCTTTGAGCCGTAGCATTGAAAATACCGGGCGATGGAAGAATTATCAGCAAGAATTTTCGGAGCAAGTACAGGTGGCCTTCCTGTACCGGGTGTAGCTATCATTTTAAAGGAACCGTTAACAGTTATTGTTTGATCTAATGCATAAATAATACCGCGTTGTAAACGATAAACTCGGTTAGAATTTTTAATAACTCCACCGGCTAGTGTATCTCCATTAATAATTTCACTGATGTTTAACGCATCAAAAGGTCCGATATCCAGAGTATCTGTATTCTGGGCAATCACGACATTAGGCTTGAATAAAAATAAACCCAAGCCTAATATTAGAACTGTTAAATACTTTTTCATTTACATCTCCTTTTTTTAGTTGAAAAATAACAGTTAGTTGGTTAATTGAAATCTATAAGTTTAATCGTACACCAAGATCTCCTGTCATACCATACCGTTGTCTTGCAGCAGGAAAAGCAGTTTTTTGGTTCAAATCAATATCGTCTTCACCGGTGATATTATTCAGATTAAAGAATACTTGTAACCCGTACCAGGGAAGTTTCTGTTTTACTGATAAATCAAAACGCAAATATTTACCGGAATGAATTCTTTCCTGCAGCCAAAAACTTGGCTGTTTAAAAACATTATCCTGATAAAAAACAGATAGTCTACTTGAAAATCCTTCATAGTCATACCCGGCAGATATGTTAAAAATATCCTTCGGCTGGTTTAATAAACGTGCCGTATAAAAGGTATCAATATATGCATATTTTTCTGTCCCGGTATAAGGATCATAACCTAAAGAAACCCTTTCTGTTCTAGGATAATGAGCATCGGAAAAAATATGTGTATAATTAACGTTTAGGACGAATCCCGAAAATGGACTCGGCAGGTACCAAAAATGGGTTTGCCAATCTACTTCCATACCATAAACGTTAATAGTATTCGGGTTGTTGATATATGTATAAAATTCCCGGCCTGCTAAATATTCAGTTGGAAATTCCGGGAATTGTTGAGCTACCTTCTCTTTTGTTGGGTAAGTTGCACCGGTACTGAATATCAAATCTTTAATATTTTTATTAAATCCGTCAATAGTAAATAATCCGATTTCATTATTGAATACTGAAAAAGCCAAGTCAAAATTTTCGGAACGCGCAGGTTTTAATCTAAAGTTATGATATGTAATAGATGCTTCGCCTATTAGGTAGCTTGGGATTATTGTATAATAGGAAGGATAATTAAGTGTATTTGTATAGGCAAAATGAATTTGTAACCATGTGACAGGCCTATATTTTAGATGAACCATAGGTAAAAAATAGCCGTGTGATAATTTTTCTTTTGAATTTGTGTATTGCAGTTTACCAGCAATTAAAGCCAGCCCTCTTATGCCATTATAATCCGTTGTTAAATTCTGATAACGAACTCCCGGGATAAGGGTAATATCACTTCCAAAGTTCAAAACAAACATACCGTAGGCAGCATCTTTAATTTCATTACCCGTATAATCCGAAGATTTTGATGAAGCCACTTGATATTTAAATCCGACTTGCGCAGGATTAGTTCCTGCATTAGATCTGGCTACGTTACTAGCTTGTAATATTAAATCTACATTTGCAGGGTTTCCCAAATGATAATCGCCCCCTAAAAAATTATGGTAATCATAACCATTATCTATAAAGTCAGCATAAGATAAAGTTTTCAATGGTCCGCCGCTGCCGAGTGGAACAGTTCTTAAACCGAGTTGATTCGACATAGCCAGCACTACGGTCTGGCCGTCATCAAACATACTGCCGAACCAATACTCATAATCATAGGAACGTTTGCTGTACTGCAACATTCCTCCGAATTTAAATTTTCCGGTAATATAATTTGAAAGGACCATATCGGTTTGCAAATCTATTGACCCGGTATAAGCTCTATCTTCGGAAATACTATTTGCAAAAGTAATACTCTGTAAATATCCTGCTGCGGGATTATGCTTCACATATGTTGCTAATTCTTGCGGCGGCATTTTCCTTAGCTGCGGAACATCGCCTGGGTTTACCGCATTCGGCTGTAAAAAATCAAAATTAGTTGATCCCGGTGCTTTTCTTTCAGAATATGAATGTGATAATCTTATATCTGCATTAAATATGGATACTTTTTGTTTAATGCTCAAAAGGTTCGTGAATGTTGTTAAATTAAATGGAGCATTGCCGGCATCATATGAAATGTATCCGTTATCCGATGGGTATGATTCTCCTCTGTTAAATACCTTTGTATCGCTTATACTTAAAAAATTCATGAAATCAATTTCGCCGGTGCTGTGTTCATAATCCATTGTTATTGTCCCGCCATATCTGTTGCGTGTTCTCAGAACATCGGTTAATGTCATAGTATTCAATAATGGTAATGCAATATCACCCTGAGATTTGTCTGCAAGGACATAATTAACATTCAGTCCATTTGCACTTAAGTCTTTTTCTTCTATGTTACCCTGGATAAAAACTCCCAACTTTTCTCCTAAGAACCGCTTCTCGGCAGAACCCACAACTTTATAATTATTATAAGAATTTTTTAATTTGTTATAACTGCCTTGAGTAATAACTTCAAAAGTTGGAGCAGCAGCCCCCATTGCAGCTTTTCGCATACCGAAATTTACAACCCCGCCTAATACGGCTGCATCCATATCCGGAGTAATTGCCTTAATAACTTCAATACTTCCAAGCATATTCGAAGATATCATACTTAAATCTGTTGCTCTATCATCGGCACCGTTACTTACATTACCGGGAAGTTGGACTCCATCAATGGTTATTTCATTATACTGCGGAGATAGCCCCCTAACAACTACCTGAGAACCTTCACCTCCTGTTCTGATTAAAGATATACCGGGCAACCTGCTAACAGATTCAGCTGCGTTTGCATCGGGTAATTCCTGTATCCTTGCCGATGAAACAACGTTTTTGACCGACAATGCATTCAATTGCTCATTTATTGCATGCTGCTGCCCAACGGCCTGTGCTGTAACTATAACTTCTTTTCCTTCCAGACTTTCAGGCATCATGTGAAAATTTAATTCAATGGTTTTGTTACCTATAACTTCGATAGTTTTTTCTATTTTTTTGTATCCTATGTAAGATACTCTGATTGTATATTTCCCTTCCGGAATATTTCTAATTATGTAAGTACCGTCTCCTTTTGCAGAAGCACCAAATCCTGTTGATAATAATAACACGTTGGAATACGGAAGGGGTTTACCTGTTTGAGAATCTATAATTTTCCCTGATATATTACCCGACTGCCCAAAAGCCAAGCCGGTAAAAAGAAGTGTTGAAATAAAAAATAAAATATAAAACTTTTTCGCTATTTTATTCACAAGATTTCTCCTTTTTGAATTTTTCAAAATAAATATTATTATCTATCAATTAAAGAAAGTTTTTTCGGGAATAGATTTAGATAAATTTTTATGAACAAGAATGGTATAAAAAAATAGTAACTTTAACTTCATAAATTTCCTCTCCTTTATCAATTTCCCTTTTTATTCTTCTTAAGGTATTTATAATCTATGAGATTAGAATTAAAAAGAATTTTAATTATGTACTAATAAATTTTTAGCACATATTAAATTACTTCATAGGAATGATTAATCTCTTAATTAAAATTGGAAATTATTTTTAATAAAAAAAATCAGTAAGATTGCGAATAAGAAAAAATAGTTTCATAAGTTAAACTCCCATTTAATAATTAAATATCTATAAAGCATGTAATCTGTGAATAGGATGAAATATATTAAGAACTTGGTTTAAGCATTCAAAATGTATTTCTAAAAAAATACTGTTTCTTGAAACTATTGTCAATACAAAATTCATTTATAGTTTTTTAATATAACTAAATCATAATTTAAAATTTATAATGAATATTCAAGTATTGAGACCAATAGTATTTAAAAATTGAGTTAGCAACCCTCATTATTAAATTTATAAATTATAGCCCCGTATATATAAATAAAATTTATAAATTCTATTTCCCATTTATAAAGGTAATTCATAATAGGAATTATTTAAATATCATTTTACCTTTGTCAGGTTATATATTCCCCATTTAAAATATTGTAGGTTTTCTAATTACACCCAAAAGACACGCAACATTAACTTACTACATCCAAAAAATATTATTACTTAATTTAATATGCAAGTAACCAATATTTTATTATAATTTTAAGCCTCCATAAATTCTTTTATGAATGTTAATCAAGTTTTATCTAAACTCTTTATATTCTCACGTTATTAAGGATAAATAATCTATTTGTATTTTATAAAGGAAATCCTACGTTTAATTGAATTACGGCACTAAAGCCGCCGTTTGATATAAAGTTCTTCATTGGCTCGGTTGAATTTTCCGATACGGTAAGTTCCGTACCGTTATCGCTTTTCATTTTATCAATTGAAAAAACAGTATAACCGGCCGTGCCTTCAAGACTTATATACTGGTCTACTATTGCAAGAATAAAACCCGTACCTATTGTATAACCCAACGTAGATTTTTCATTATTATATTTATTTACTACAGTTGTTGGGCCCGGAGAATTTAAAGTATTTGTAAAGGTTGCCGAGTTAAATAGTAATGCAGCATCAACAACCTTCCAGCTTAAGGCGCCGGAAATTGCTGTCCCAAGATCAATTCCCACTCCCCAATTTTTCAAATCTACTTCGTAAATTGCATTTGACTCACCGTTTGAAGATAAAATATCAGTTGTTTTCTTCTCGGAAAGAAATTGATAGAAACCTTTTGTGGTTAAAATAAATCCTTTAATGTTTGCACGGAAAAAATTAATCCCAACCCTATAACCCCTGGCTTTACCAAACTTGCCCAAAGCAGATGATAACGAATCTTTGTTATCATTATTAAAGCTTGTAACATAATCATTAAGACCGGCAGGATTATACACTTGATAACTGTAACCGCCGTAACCGCCGACTAATCCCAGGCATCCAAAACCAAATGTCTGGGCACTTATTGTTACTGGTATGAATGTCACTATAAAAGCAATCGAAAGACTGATTGACTTTTTAAAATACATATAACCTCAAAATCGAGTGGTATGTTAACTTAATAATAAAATGTATAAAATGGAATATGTATTATCTTATTAGTGTAATTCGTAAAATTAGCAGCTAAAAAAGAAGCTGCGGGTTGCACTAATTTCTCGAATTAAAATATAATTCTTTTGATTTAACAGAAAAAGAATTTTTCCTTAAAATTATATATCTTAGTTTCAAACTTTTAAACTAGTTATAATTTTTTATGCCGGAAAGAACCAATTCTATTTCAAATAGGAAAAAAGAACACATCGAATTATGTCTTACCGGCAATGTTTCTTTCAGAAACAAAACTACCGGCTTCGAAAACTATGACTTTAAACATTATGCCATAACCGAAGTTGATATAAAAAAAATTAATTTTGCCACAGATTTTTTCGGCAAAAAAATTAGTTACCCGTTTTTAATTTCTTGCATGACGGGCGGTGTTTCGGAAGCGGAAAACATAAATGAAAAGCTTGCGGTTGCCGCTAACGAATTGAATATCCCGATAGGAGTAGGTAGTCAACGGCAGGCTCTGGAAAACAAACTATATCATAAATCCTATAAAGTTCTAAGAAAAAATGCACCCAATATACCCGTACTTGGAAACATTGGCGCTGCACAATTAGTGAAATTTAAAAACCTTGAACCGGTGCGGTACCTTGCCGGAATGGTAAACGCAGACGCAATGGTAATACATGTAAATCCTTTACAAGAGCTACTGCAGAATAAAGGCGAGCCTAAATTTACGGGTTTAATTAAAGCAATAGAAAAACTGGTTAAATTTCTGGAAATACCTGTTATCGTTAAGGAAGTAGGAGCCGGCATATCAAAAAAATCAGCTTTAAGGTTACTCAATGCCGGCGTTAAAGGAATTGATGTTGCTGGTGCCGGCGGTACTAGCTGGGCAGGCGTAGAAATCTTACGCAATAATAATGATCAGGGAATAGAATTTTGGGATTGGGGAATGCCTACATCATATTGCCTGCGGAAAATTAGTAAGCTGAAATACAAACATGATTTTATCCTTATTGGTTCCGGCGGAGTAAATAATGCTCTGGACGCAGCTAAAACTTTTGCACTCGGCGCTGATATTGCCGCATCTGCAAGAATTATTTTGCAGGAACTATATAAATCCGGAATTGAAGGTGTTATAAAATTAATTAAGGATTGGTTTGAATTACTTAAACAAGTAATGTATTTAACGGGTTCGGAAACAATTGATGAACTTAAAAACGGAAAGATTATAAGAAAGGAAAAACTTTATTGATCGGGGAAAAGTCTGATAAGTTTTATTCTCTTTATGAAAGAGAGCGTATTAAAGTAGAGAAAAAATTAATAAATGCTCTTAAAGATAAAAAACCGGAATCGTTGTATGATCCCGGTTTATATATAATTGAAGGAGGCGGTAAAAGATTAAGACCTCTGCTGGTATTATTTTCGGCTAAGGCTGCCGGAGGTAAATTCAGCGATGCTTACAATGCTTCCGTTGCGGTAGAACTTCTTCATAATTTCACTCTTGTTCACGATGACATTATGGACAATGCAGATAAAAGAAGAGGCAGGTTAACACTGCATAAAAAAAATGATCTCAGCACAGCTATTCTTGTAGGTGACAGCCTCCTTTCCATCGCCTATGAATATTTGCTCAAAGATTGTATCGGAGAAACAAAACAAATTATGTCTTCGTTTACAAAAAGTTTAATTGATGTATGCGAAGGTCAAAGTATGGATAAAGATTTTGAGACGCGGGAATCCGTTTCAATTGAAGATTATATACATATGATTGAAAAAAAGACTGCGGCATTGCTTAAAATGTGCTGCACAATTGGAGGAGTTCTTGGAGGCGGAAATAAAAGGGTGGTTAATGCTCTTGCAAACTTCGGTAAAAATATAGGCATAGCATTCCAAATACAGGATGATTTGCTTGACATCACCGGGGAAGAAAACGAATTTGGTAAATTTGTAGGTGGAGATTTAGTCGAAGGAAAAAAAACATTCCTTTTCATTAAAGCTCTGGAAAAAGCCGAAGGTAAAGAACTGCAGTCTTTGAAAAAAATTATTTCGAACGGCGGAATTAAGAGAAACCAGGTAAATAGCTATAAGCAAATATACTTAAAGCTGAACATCCTGGAAGATTCTAAAGAAGCCATAAAATATTTTTCGGGTTTAGCACTTAACTCTTTAAGATCTCTTAAAAAAGAAGACAGGGAAATTTTTACCTGGCTGGTAAATTCATTAATAAAAAGAAATAAATAATGATTGAAAGAAAAGTAAAAATAGTTAACAAAGCCGGGCTTCATACCAGACCTGCCGCTACTATAGTTAAGATGGCTGCAAAATATAAATGTGAGTTTTTTATTTCCAAAGACGGGTTAAATATTAACGGTAAAAGTATAATCGGAGTTATGACGTTGGCTGCGGAAATGGGAGCGGAAATATTATTAACATTCGACGGCGAAGACGAAAAAGAAGCTGCCGCCGAAATTTCGGATTATTTTAACAGAGGGTTTGACGAACTGTGAAAAGTTTCAAACAAATTTTTAAAGAAGCAGATAATAAAATCGTCGGTATTGCAGCTGCTCCCGGGATTGTAGTTGGCAAAGTTTATCTTTTTGCCAAAGAAAAGCTGGAAATAAACGACAGTCATATTGAAAACATCGAAGAGGCAAAACAGAATTTTAGAGATGCGCTGAGCAAATCTAAAAAAGAACTGGATAAAATATTCGCTATTGCCAGGGAAAAGATGGACTCAACCAGAGCGGCAATATTTGAAGCTCAACTAATGATACTTGATGATCCTATTTTGATTGGTAATATCGAAGAAAGAATTGAAAAAGAAAAAAAACAGCCTGAGTATATTGTATTCGATGAAATTTCAAGGTACCAGCAGTTGATGATTCTGTCTCACGAACCTTATATGAACGACAGGGCAAACGATATTGAAGATATAAAGAACAGAATAATTAGAAACCTTCAGAAAAAAAGGTGGCAGTCTAAAATTATAAATGATGCAATTGTTGTTAGCGATTTGCTTACACCGGCCGATACAATTCTTTTATCCCGCTGTAACGTTAAAGGATTTATTACAGACCACGGCGGACTTACATCTCACGCTGCAATTGTATCAAGGTCATTAAACATCCCTGCGGTTGTTGGTACGCATAACGCTACAAAGAAAATTAAAGACGGAGATCAAATAATAATAGATGGTTTTCATGGGTATGTTATTGTAAATCCTAATGAAGAACAGATATCATTTTTTACAAATAAAGTTGATTGATTAGTAGAACTTCAACAAAGCCTAAAAGAGTTAAAGGACCAGCCGGCACAAACCTCGGACGGTAAAGAAATTACGCTTCTTGCCAATGTGGATGTTACAGGCGAAATTGATCTTGTTATTACAAACGGTGCAAAAGGCATCGGTTTATTCAGGACGGAACAGGTTCTTGAAGAACTGGGTGAATTCCCGGGTGAGGAGGACCAGGCTAGAATTTATACTAATCTGGCTTCCAGAATTTATCCCTCGCCGGTTACAATTAGAGCGTTTGACATCGGCGGGGATAAATTTAAATTCTTTTCTTTTGCCGAACCGAATCCGTTTTTGGGTTTAAGAGGAATAAGACTCCTTCTTGAAAATGAAAGCATTTTTAGAACACAGGTTAAAGCGGTCTTAAGAGCGAGCCAAAATAAAAATGTTCAGTTTATGCTGCCAATGGTTACAACAATTACCGAAGTCCGAAAGTCAATGCAGATAATTGAGCAGTGCAAACATGAATTACAGGAAGAAAATGTACCGTTTGATAATCATATGAAAATCGGCATCATGGTAGAAGTTCCTTCTGCAGCAGTCCAAGCTAAAGATATAGCAAAAGAAGTCAGCTTTTTAAGCATTGGGACAAATGATTTAATTCAATATTTAATGGCGGTCGATAGAGGGAATGACCTGGTTTCGGATTTGTACCAGGAGTTTCATCCTTCCGTTATTAATACGATAAGCCACGTTATTAAGGAAGCAATAAGTGCCGATAAAACTATTAGTATTTGCGGAGAAATGGCCGGCGACACACTTGCTATTCCGCTGCTGGTCGGATTAGGAATGCCTATCTTAAGTATTGCTCCGACTGTTATCCCTTACGCAAAAAGAATAATTAGAAATATTTCTTATAGAAAAGCAAAAATTTTAGCGGATGAATGTTTGTCCTGCTGCACCGAAATGGAAGTAATTGAAAAGATAGAAAAGTTTTTTGCAGATAATTCAATAACCAGAACCAGAAATATAATTTAGGAAAAATATGAATATTGCAGATTATGTAAAAAAATACGATCCACAAAACCAATTTGAAGTATTAAAAAAGACACCGGGCCAAATTGAATTCGCCTGGAATAACACGATTGATATATCATCGCTTAAAAATAAAAAGTTTAATAATATTGTTGTCACAGGACTCGGCGGCTCTGCAATAAGCGGTGATTTAATGCAGAACTTTCTAAAAGAAGAATTGCTACTACCCTATTTTGTAAATAGGAATTATTCTTTACCCGGTTTTGCAAGTGAAAATACTTTAGTCGTGGTTTCTTCATATTCCGGTAATACGGAAGAAACCGTATCGGTTTTTAATGAAGCATTAAAGAGAAATTGCAGCATCGTATGCATTACAACCGGTGGAAAAGTAGAAAAGATTGCCGATGAAAATAAAGTTCCTGTTGCAAAAATATTTCCCGGTTTACAGCCACGGTATGCTCTTGGACTAAGTTTCTTTTCTTTATTAAAAATTTTTCAGGAACTTGGATTTACAAAAAAACAAGACGGAATTGTTGATAAAATTATCCGGATGTGGAATGAAATGAGTGAAGAACTTTCATCCGAAAATAACAGGGCATTTAAAACGGCACAAGAATTAATAGGATTTATTCCGGTCATTTATTCCGCCGCCGATGTTACATCTGCCGCAGGCTACAGACTTAAATGCCAGTTTAACGAAAACTCGAAGCTGCATGCAATTCATAATGTAATTCCGGAGCTTAATCATAACGAAATTATAGGATGGGAATCCTATGCGGAAAAGCAATTCAAAACAAAAGTAATTACGATTATTGACGAAGATTATCACCTGCAGATTAAAAAACGATTTGATATCACTCAAGAAATTATTCGCAAAAGCGGTGCCGAAATTATTACACTAAAAAGCAGCAAAGAAAGTTTTAAACTTCGCTTGATGGAATTAATTTATCTGGGAGATTGGATTTCTTATTATCTTGCAATTTTACGTGGTTTCAATCCTACTGAGATTAATAATATAAATTATTTGAAGGAACATTTAAGCTAATTAATTAGCTTTATTTGAAATTTAAAAATTAATATGAGCTATGTCTAGCATCATTTGATGTAATATTTTCTGTTTAGTTACCATTTATAAGGCTTGGATTTGATTAAGTATTTAAAATATTTTTTAATAGCATTCCTTATAATTAATTCTCCAATATCTGCACAATTATATTATTTCGGTAGGAATAAAGTACAATACCAAAGGTTCAATTGGAAAGTACTGCGCACCAAGCACTTTAACATTTATTATTACAACCAGATGGAAAGAATGGCAAGCATAGGTGCAGCTATTGCGGAAAAAACTTATAATGAATATAAAGCAAGATTCGATGAAGATATATCCCATAGGATACCTTTGATTTTTTATAACACTTCCAACCAATTTGAACAGACAAATACAACTCCGGGATTAATCCCCCAAGGTGTCGGCGGTTTTTTTGAAAACATGAAGGGGCGTGTTGTTATACCAAGTACAGGCTCATACCACGAGTTTAGGCATGTCATCAGGCATGAACTTACACACGTATTTATGTTTGCTAAACTTTATAGAATATTTAAAGATCACCGGCTGCCTGGTGACTCCTATCCTCCTCTCTGGTATTCCGAAGGATTAGCCGAATATATTTCAACAAATGTAGATGCCCAGGCAAGAATGGTTATGCGGGACGCCGTTATAAGCGGTTACTTCCACAATATTGAAAACATGTACCAGATAAGCGGTACCTTTTTAATGTACAAGGAAGGACAGAACTTTTTACATTTTGTTGCTAATAAATTCGGTAAGGAAAAAGTTCTTCAACTATTGCAAAATATCTGGATGTACCCCACTTTTACTAAAGTTATGGAATATACTTTAGGTGAATCTATCGGCGATATTGATAAACAATGGACATTCTATCTTAAAAGAAAATACTATCCTTTGATTTCAAAAGATGCACCTCCGGATTTTGCTTCAACAAAGCTTACTCATTTCGGTTTTAACTTTTCACCGATACCGTATAACATAGACGGAAAGGAATATTTATATTTTGTTGCAAACCGAGACGGCTATTCATCAATTTACAGGTTGGAATTAAGTAAAAAAAATCAAAAAGAATTAAAACCGGAATTAGTGTTAAGAGGAGAAAAATCCCAGGAATTCGAGTCGTTTAATTTATTTCAATCTTCAATAGATATTTCCAAAAACGGCATTTTGGCTTTTGTAACAAAAACCGGCGGAACAGATGCCATCCATTTCTTTTCTATAAAAGAAAACAAAGTTGTTAAAAATTTTCAAAGTCCGGATCTCATAACTATTTCTTCTCCTAAATTCTCTGCAGACGGAAACAAGGTAGTGTTTGCAGCCGTAGATCAAAAAGGTTTTAGAGATATTTATATTTTAAGTTTTCCCGACTTAAAAATTACCAGGCTAACCAACGACGTTTACGATGATGAAGATCCGTGTTTCGGCATAAACAAAAATCAGGTTATTTTTACATCGGATAGAACCGGCGGTGAATACAAAAGGATATATAATTTATTCTCCTATAATTTAACTACTCACCGGATAGAATATATTACTTATCTGGACGCAGGCAATTACAACCCGGTAGTTTCTCCGGATAAGAAACATCTTCTTTTTACCTCCGAATTAGACGGCGTAAGAAATGTTTATGAAATGAAAATTAATGATGGAAAATTCTCCCGTAAAATAAAAAAAATAACAAATTTTATTACCAGTGCTTTTAATCCGGTTTATTTGAATAAGAAAGAAATTGTGTTCTGCGGTTTTGAAAAATTCGAATTCAACATATATAAGTTAAAGCTGGACAGTTTAAAACTTGATACCGCATTAACAATTGCAATGAATTTTGATTCCGCAAAAAGCACATGGCAGCCGATTGCATTAACCAGTCCTACACAGCGGGAGAAAGTAAAATATAAGAAACAGTACAGCCTGGATTACGCAGCAAGCCAGATTTCTACCGATCCGGTTTTCGGAACCCAAGGCGGTGCCATAGTTTCTTTAAGCGACTTGCTCGGGAATGATAATTACTACTTTTTACTTTATAATACCGCACAGGTACAAAGCGATATTTTGAAAAGTTTTAATGTGGAAATTGAAAAAATTAACTTGGGTCAAAGAGCAAATTATGGATTTGGTGTATTTCATTTCAGCGGTCCCCGCTACGATATAACAAGAAAGAATGAGTACTATTATGAGAGGAGTTTCGGCGGATTTTTTACAATGTTTTTTCCGTTCTCCCTATTTGCACGTCTTGAGGCTAATGTTTCCGTGATAAATTCGGATAGACAGATAATTGCCGGAATAACGGAACGAAAATCTCTTCTGTTAAGCAATTCGGTTTCCTATGTTTTTGATAATTCATTGTGGGGCCCTACCGGTCCTATTGACGGTATACGTGCCAGGTTTTTATTAGGCTACACCGGAGATGTTAAATACAGCAACGAAAATTATTTTTCCATAATTGCGGACTACCGGCAATATTTTAGGTTCAGCTACAGTTCTGCGTTTGCGGTTAGAGCGGCAATATTTATTAACCAGGGAAAAGATGCAAGAAGATATTTTATGGGAGGAAGCTGGGATTTAAGAGGCTGGCCGCTTTGGTCTATACGCGGCGAAAAAATGTGGCTTACATCTTTTGAACTTAGGTTCCCGTTGATTGATGAATTAAACATAAAGTTTCCTTTTATAGATTTAGGCTTTGCGGATATCCGCGGAGCAGTATACTTGGATGCCGGAAGCGCCTGGGATAATCGTTATCTCAGCACATTGGGAGATATTGGTACCGGAATAAGAATAAATCTTTTAGGCGCAATTGTTCTTAGGTACGATGTAGGCAAGAAGATTGAAAATAATTTTAACAGACTGCAGCACGGTTTGTTTTATCAATTCTTTTTTGGATATGACTTTTGAAAAAGATTTTTTATATAATATTATTTTTATCGGTTCTGGTTTTCAATGGATGCTTGCCTTCTATAATTAAAGTTAATGTAACTAAAGATCCGGATGCATATACGATGTTCGGCAGAACCCAGGAAAGAGATTTCTATTTGCCTGTAACTATCGGAGATTCACTTGTTGAAGAATGGGAAACAAAAATAAACGGCGGATTTACTAATTCTTCCGTTACTGCGTATGATTCTTGTGTTTTTATTAATGACGTTTCCGGCTGGGTTACGTGTTTTAATATTTTAAACGGTAAAAGAATAGGACAGTACAAAGAGAAAGGTGCCGTATATTCAAGCCCTGTTATTTATGAAAATATTTTAATTTTTCCTATTGTTCTAAATAATAATAATTATACCGATTTATATTTTTATAATTATAAAACCGGTGCACCTATTTCCAAAATAAAAGTTGAAGGTAAAATAACCAACGAGCTTATAAAAACTAAAAAAGGAATAATATTTCTTACCGGAGACGGTACCGCAGCAGAATATAATTTTTTAGGATCCAAAATTTGGGAAACTAACCTGGATACAAAATGCCACAGTTCCCCTTCGTCAAACGGAAAATATATATTTTTTGGCAACGACAACGGTAATATAATTATACTTAACCAAGAAAACGGAAAATTAATTTATAAAAAGAAAATAGGAAATTCTTTTTACGGTGCTTCGACAATAAAAAATAATACGGGATACATCGGTGATGATTCGGGAGAAATTTTTGCAATTGATATTCCTTCCGGCAAAATTAAATGGAAGTTTAATACCGGAACTAGAATTTTTTCGGTGCCGGTAGTTAATAAAAATTTTGTTTTTATAGGGAACCTAGGCGGTAAATTGTTTTCACTTAATAAAGAAGACGGACAATTAATTTGGCAGAAAAATGTCGGTGGTGTAATAGATGCAACACCATTATTAACCAATAATTATCTAATCGTACCTAATTTAAACGGCAAGCTTTATTTTGTAAATGCAAATAACGGAAAAATAGAAAAGACATACACAATGCCAGGTCATATAAGAACTTCTCCTGTTTATATTAAGAATTTATTATTTATAGGTTATGATAACGGAATTTTAAAGGCATATGAAGTTTTATAATTTTATAGAAATATTATTGCTCTTAGTATTTATTTTTGCAAATAATTTATCCGCACAGGAATGTAAGGCCAAGGTTACAATTACTACCGACCTGGACAGTTCATCTATTTTTGTTAATAATAAATTTGAAGGTAAAGGGAGTGTAAGTCTAGAGTTAGGCAAGGGATTTTATCATATAAAAGCAGTTGAGCCGAATTATATTTGGAATGCAAAAACTCTTATGGATTCGCTAATTATTGATGATTGTTCTAAGGAAAAGAATGTGAGTTTAAATTTTTTTAGTTCGCTTTACCTTAAGACTTCACCGGAAAATGCATACGTGTATTCTGCCGATTCGCTTATAGGTTATACGCCTTTATTCATTTCGGATAAAGTTGATTCCGTCGAATTGAAAATACCCGATTACGAAATGAAAAATGTAAAGTTAAATCCTTCTCTGAGGTATCAAACTTTTAAAATGAATTATGACGGCGTCCCCGTAAAACAGATTTTTTTTAAGACTCCACTATTTAAAATTTTAATGGGCAGCTTAGCCGTATTAGGTGCAACTACTGCTTATTTCAAATTGAAGGCAGATGATAAATTCAGCCAATACCAGGCAACAGGCAACCAGGATTTATTAAATCAAACAAGAAATCTGGATTTATTAAGCGGAATATCGATGGGTGCACTCGAAATAAACTTCGGGTTTATAATTTATTATTTTCTTTCTAATTAAAAACCTGAATTCAGAATTTAATGCTTAAGCATATATAGCATGTTCTTAAAGTATATTGTTAGTGAATTTGATTTTGTATAAATTATATTAATAAATCAAAATATTAAAATAAAAATAATTAAATAGATTTCTCATAAAATTTAAATATCATAATCTCATATTCCAATTGATATATATATTATTATAATTATAAATAGGTATTTAGAATGGAAAAGGTAGTACTTCAAATACCCGAAGAAGTTTTGATATCCTTAAAGGAAAGCCCAAGTGAATTTTCAAGAAACATTCTTATGCTTTCCGCAGTCAAGCTTTATGAAATGGGCAAACTTTCTTCAGGTCGTGCAGCGGATTTAGCAGGTGTTTCGCGTATTAGCTTTCTTCAATCTCTTTCGAAATATAGTGTTCCGATATTTCATGTTTCCCATGATGAATTGAGGCAAGACTTATCTAATGCATGAAATCATAATTTCTAATACTTCTCCGATATTTTATCTCCATCGAGTAAAACAATTAGACTTATTGAGAAAATTGTACGACGAAATTGTAGTACCAAATGCAGTAATTCAAGAACTAGATGAAGGGAGAAAACAGGGTGAAGATGTTCCTGATATTAATAAATACCAATGGATAAAAATTAAAGAAATTCAAGTTCCCTCACAGATTAAACTTATACCTGATTTAGGTAAAGGTGAATCGGAAGTACTTTCTTTAGGGTTAATTGAAAAGAAGCACCTTTTGATTATTGATGATAAATTGGCTCGTAGGATAGCTAAATTAAAGAATATTAAGTTTACCGGAACAGCAGGTGTGTTACTAAAATCAAAAGCCAAAGGGTATGTATCAAAGCTAAGACCAATTTTGGAAGAGCTTAAAGAATCAGGTTTCTATCTTAGACAGGAATTATTAAATGATATTCTTATGCAGGCGGACGAACTATAGCAAATGTTATGGCACCACAAAGCTTATTTGAATAGAATGAGTAATTATAAGATTACTTTGATAAATAAAATGGTAAAAAGTGTAATTTACTAGTTAGAAGGTGTTACCCTACATCTTCCAACATCTGATTTCATTCCTATAAATTTAAAACGCTCGCTTAGTTATTTAACTATAATTTTGCAACTAATGTTTATCCCAATTAACTTTTAATTATAATTTCTTTTATTTTAACCAAATCATTAGATTTGATTTATGCTTACTGTTTTAGAATCCATAAAACTCTCAACGGAGTACCTTGAAAAGAAAGGTATTGAATCCGCAAGAATTAATGCCGAATTGTTATTAGCCAAAATATTAAATTGTAAAAGATTGGATTTGTATCTTCAATTTGAAAGGCCGTTGGTTGAAGAAGAAATAAAATTATACAGAGAATTCTTATCGAGAAGAAGCAAATTTGAACCTGTACAATATATTTTAGGTTCAGTTGAATTTTACGGGCTTGAATTTGAAGTTAATAAATCTGTATTGATACCAAGACCGGAAACTGAAATACTTGTTGAAGAAATTATAAATTCATTTAATAAAGAAGATACTACCAAAATACTTGATGTTGGAACCGGCAGCGGGAATATTGCCGTAAGCCTGGCAGTGCATTTGCCGGAAAGTAAAATTATCGCAATAGATTCCAGTATAGATGCTTTGAACACAGCAAAAAAAAATTCAGAGTTAAATAATACTAAGGACAGAATTAATTTTATTGAATGGGACATCAATTCCGGAGATTTATTTCCGGAAAAGGATTTTGATATTGTAGTTTCAAATCCTCCATACGTTTCCGAAACGGATTTTACAAAACTACAGCCGGAGTTGAAAATATATGAACCTAAAGTTGCATTAACCGATAATGCCGACGGTTTAAGTTTCTATAAATCTATTTGTACAAAGTCAAAAGATTTATTAAAGACCGGCGGGCAAATTTTTTTAGAAGCCGGAATGGGGCAAGCCGAGAAAATAAAAGATATTTTATTGAACAATAATTATTCAAATGTCAAATTGAAAAAAGATTATTTAAATATTGATCGAGTTGTTTCCGGAGTCAAAAATTGAGAGCGGTAGTTCAAAGAGTTTCGGAAGGCGGAGTTTATATTCCAAAAGAAAACTATTCGGCAGAAATTGGAAAAGGGATGGTTATTCTGCTTGGTATTAAAACCGGTGATACGCCTGAAGACGTGAATTTTGTTGCCGATAAATGCTGCAGCCTAAGAATATTCGAGGATGAAAATGAAAAAATGAACCTTTCATTACAGGATATTAATGGAGAAATTCTTATAATATCTCAATTCACATTGTATGGAAATACACGGAAAGGTAATAGACCAAGTTTTATCGAAGCTGCACGTCCCGAAACTGCTATTCCATTGTATGAAAGCTTTATAAAAAGACTTCAAAACAATATCGGACCGGAAAAAGTTAAGACAGGTATTTTCGGTGCAATGATGTCGGTTAAAATTATAAATGACGGTCCGGTAACAATAACTGTAGAATCTAAATAAGAAATGGTTTGATGTGAATTCAATTTTAATGATATTTTTAGACGGTGTGGGAATAGGAAAAATTGACTACGAAAATAATCCTTTTTTCAAATATGGTTTTAAAACATTCAGTGAAATTTTCGGTACAGTTCCTTCTTTGGAAAACAGCACTATAAAAAAAAACAGTTCATATTTATTCCCTTCCGACGCTCTGCTTGGCGTTGAAGGTTTGCCTCAAAGCGGAACCGGACAGACTTCAATTTTCTGCGGAATAAATGCTTCCAAATTTATCGGAAAACACTTCGGACCATATCCATACTCTACTCTAATCCCGATAATTAAAGAAAAAAATATTTTAAAATATTTTATAGACAAAGGAGAGAAAGCTTTTTTTGCAAACGCATATCCCAAAGTTTTTTTTGATTATATAAAATCCGGCAAATCCAGGTTGAGTGTTACTTCGTTAAGCTGTAAATTAAGCGGTATAAAATTAAACACTGTAACCGATGTTAGAAAGGGAAAAGCCTTAACCGCCGAAATAACAGGCTCAAGATGGAATGAAAAACTGGGATATAAGCTGAGGGTAATAAGCCCAAAAGCTGCTGCAAGAAGACTTTTACGGATTGCAAGTGAAAATTCTTTTACACTTTACGAGTACTTTTTAACAGATCATTTAGGTCACGGCAGATACGATGGTGAGACTAAGTCGGTGCTTAAAATTCTTGACGATTTTTTATTTGAAGTTATTACCGGATTAAATAATAATACATCCTTAATTATTTGTTCGGACCACGGAAATGTTGAAGACCTTTCCGTAAAAACACATACTTTTAATCCGGCTTTAACAATTACTTCCGGCAAGCATGCAGAAGAATTATATTTAAACATTAAAGATTTAACACAAATAAAGCAGGCAATAATAAAAGTTACGGGATGAAAAATTACCCTGTAATAAAATTTACTTTGCTGTTTATAATAGGGATTTTACTTCAATACATTTTTCCGGTTAAAATAAACTTTATATATTATTTTGCCGGTATATGGGGCCTTTCGCTTATTTTATTCTTAACTTTTCGAAAAAACAAAATCGTAAACTCAATTAATTCGTTTATAATTTTTACCCAAATAATAATTCTAGGGATAATAATTTCACAACTTCATTATTCAGATAAAAATTTCCTAAAGGCTAATATTGATAAAGAAAAAGATATATGTGCATACGGGAAAATTTCTGATATAGAATTAATTAAACAGCAGGCAGTCGTATTTACGCTTGACTGTGATTCTATTTTTATGCCGGGTTACGGATTTAAAGGAAGAACAAAGTTGCTATGTCGGGTTAAAGATAATAATTATAACCTGGTTAAAAATTTATACAGCAAAATTTCTCCCGGCAATTATATAAGCATTAAAGGTACGTATTTAAAAGGAA
>JBJKQP010000089.1:0-19234 GCA_046705105.1 Ignavibacteriaceae bacterium
GCATCATTAAAACACACTCCTTTAACCTTCTCAATCCTATCAAATGATAGGCATGAGAGGAAGAAAGGAGTGAGTTTTTTTAATTTTATTTCCGGTTAATTCGGTCTTGTAACAAATGAAAATGAATACGGTTCTTTCATATTATTACCGTACATATCCTTTATAGCTGTATTTACCTGAACGGTATACTTTGTATTAGACTTTAGTGAAGAGGAAGGATTAAATACGATCTGGTTCATCTGTTCGTAAGGATAACTGCCGCCGAACTTAAAAGAACCGCCTGCAGCCGGAGAAATTGTAATTGCCGTATTTGCCGAAGACAGTTGAACATAGTTGTTAAAATTAATTTGTATGGGGGCAGTAGGAGTTACAAATAGCTGTCCGTTGGAAGGAGATGTACTTGAAACAGCGAGAGCTGCAGTTCTAAATGAAAAAGAAAAATCCTGCCCGATTGCAACACCGTCTTTGTCTTTTGCCGATTTATCTATTGAAACCGTAATTGTGGTATCGGATAAAAACGGTCCGCCGGTATAGATGCGTAAAACATTTTCATCCGGCCAGAGAAATATTGTATTCATAGCAGGTGTAATATGTGTAAAGAATTCGACTGATGATTTATCCATACGCCTGGGAAATGTTACCGTAATTCCGCTGTAACTATAGCCTAACGGCGAAATATCAATGTCTCCGTGCACCGGATCGGTTATAATACCGTTTTGAGTAGAATATGATTGAACGGTTTTAAAACTAAAGCTAAGAGGGAAACGTAAAAAATTTCCGGCGGTATCCTTAGCAGTTGTACCGATTGATACTTTATAATCTTTATCGGGGTAAGAATCTTTCTTTGCAAAAGCATAAGTTAAAGAACCTACTTTGCTGTATGTAGTGATCGTTGCATTCGGATTATAACCTCTTTCATCGGCAAACATCCCGCCTACCGGTGCCTGTGTATAATTACCCCAGTAAAAAATTCCTTCGACCGGCGGATCAACCGAGAAAGCTTTTTCAACACTTTCTCTATCCATTGGTTTTGTAAAAAGAATAGAAACCGTAATTCTCCCGTATCTCCAATCATAGACTATTTCACCTTCGTCTTCCGGATAAAAAGATTCGACAAGATCGGGAACGGTTGAAAGATGTATTTCTCCCAAATATATTACACTTCCGCCTTGCAGCATGTAATTCATATTTTTATAAATGCGATAATTATCGGCACGAATGGTAATATCATAATTTCCCGCTCTAAGATCGCGGAAGGCAAAAGAGCCGTCTACAGGACTTATTTTCATCGAATCGATTGCACTAACCTGACTAACATATACCATTGCCCTGCTGTCTATAGGAATAACTTTACCTACAAGATCGGCATGAAGAAGATCGTTGGTAAATTCTTTAGGAACCTCAGGTTGAGGCTCGTATATTGTTTCTTTGCAGCCCGACAAAACAATAAATAGGAAAGACAAAACTATAAGATAAGTTTTCATTTGATCCTCCGCCTTTTAATATAAATTCGTACTTAATTTATTTTAATTTTTTCAAAAAATCATTATCAAATATTTTCGCCTAAGAATAATGCCGCTATTTTAAGTCTTGAACACGGTAATACTTTTTAAGGAAGAGAATATGTTTAAAGGTCAAAATTGATGCCTAAAAAATTAGAAGTTTTTACCCAGCATTTATTAAAAATGCCAAGAAAAGAAAAGTGAACATTATCAGGTTTTTGATAGTTTATTAGAAATTTGAAAGTTATTTTAATTACTATATCAAATAATTAGATAAGAAAATGATTTAGAATTTATAACATAGATTTTATTAACAAGATTACATGCATAAAGTTTTTTTTAGAAATTACTGAATTGATGAATCAATTATCTAATAGAATTATAACCTCCCAATACTCCTTTTTTGGAAAGGACAATTTGCCATAATTGATTTTTGTTTCTTGCACGGAAAGCACCGGCGCTGGAAAGTAAAAAATATTTCCACATTCGATAAAAACGTTTTCCGTATTTGTTTATAATTTTTTCCTTCTTCTTTTCAACATTTTTATACCATGATAAAAGTGTAGTATCGTAGTACGAACCGAAATTATGTATATCTTCGATTATAAATAAATCCTCAATTGCTTTACTAAGCTGCGCTATTGAAGGCAGCATTCCGTTCGGAAAGATATATTTATGAGTCCATGCATCAGTACTTTTTACCGAAAGGACATCTCCAATTGTATGAAGCAAAAACAAACCGTCTCCGGTTAAATTTTTCCCGGCAATTTTAAAATATTCACGGTAATTTTTATAACCTACGTGTTCAATCATTCCAACCGAAACTATTCGATCGAATTTCTCATTTAATTCTCTGTAGTCCTGTAATTTTATTTCAACCGGTAAACCTTTGCACATTTCCGTTCCTAAAGACGCTTGTTCTTTGGAAACAGTAATTCCCGTAACTTTAACTTTATATTTCTCGGCCGCATATTTGCAAAATCCTCCCCAGCCGCATCCGATATCAAGCACGCGCATACCCGGTTCCAAATATAATTTCCTGCAGATAAGATCTAATTTATTTTCCTGTGCCTCGTCCAGTGAATTTGCATCTTTCCAGTATGCGCAGCTATAAATCATTCTTTTGTCAAGCATATCAATGAATAATTCATTTCCGAGATCGTAATGTTTTTCTCCGATTATAAAAGCTCTCCGTCTCGACTGCATATTAATCAAGTAGAAACCTAAAAGCTGCAGTGCAATTTTGTAATTATGTTTTACTTTATTTAATAGATCGGCACGGACAATTTTATAAATTAATTCATCGAGTCTTTCCGATTCCCACCAGCCGTCCATATAAGATTCGCCCATTCCAAGTTCTACTTCGGATATGACACGTTTATAAAATCTTTCATCTTTAATCTGAATATCATGCGCCCGGTTGCCATTTATTTGAACACCTGCAAGATCCAAAAGCTGCTCGACTAATCTTTTGTATTTCTTGTTTTTCATAACATTGTCTTTCCGGTTTATTTGGGAATTTGATAAATCATATTCCTACGTATAAAATTAAATAGGTATTTGGTTTTATACATTATAAATTCTTTCTTATTATGCTTAATTGTGTTTTGTACCATTCAATTTTAAACACTATAAATTAACATCAATTTTTTTATTTGATTACAGGAGAAAGCCCATTTTTGATACTTAACAAAAAATTCAAAACGGTATAAAATCCAGAAGAATTCCTAATGAATATGTAGTTGCCTCTCCTATATTTACTTCGTTCTTTCCGTTTATAACCCGGAATAATGCTTTAAGATCGCTTAGCGGGGTTTCATAACCGAATGTAAGTGAGTAACCGAATAAAAATTTATTCCCGGGAGGAAGCTTATACGAGTAGAGTGCTTCGCATTCGCCTATAATAGCAAACTTATCTAGTACAGGCACGTAGTAATATCCGCTTGCAAATAAAAGCAGGTTGCCTTCTTTATTTTCGAAAGGATTATTAATTTGAAAATTCTGCTGGTAAGCCAGTCCGAAATTTATATAAGGCTTTAATCTTAGTCTCGGCTTACCGCCGGTTAGATCTATTAAATTAGGAATCAAAGTCTCATAGCCTATATTAGCCCTCAGGGAATTTACATTAAATTTCTGAGGCCCTATTCTGCCGGCTTCAATATAAAAATGCTTTTCCAAATAATACATCAGATAGGCTTCAATAGTATTTAAGGGATTTTGTGCATTCGTACTTACTCTTCCTCTAAACCTGTAGAAAACAGATGAGCCGATAACATCGTTTAAGAACGGTTTCTGAATATCAAAGTTTAAAATATATTCGCTTTGCACCGAATCTTCTTCCCCCACGCTTCCCGAGAGGCTGATATTATTTCTATATTCGGGTGTATATTTCCCGGAATTATTTATCAGAATCTGCTTTTGATTATCAGTCAAGTTCTTAGTAGATAAAGTTAACTCCTTGATTCTATCCGGAGAGATTATAAAATCCGGCTTTCCGTCAGGCATGTGAATAATTAACGGCCCGGATACCAGTAAATACGAAGGATATTCTTTGGAAAATATTCTTTCCACAAGTTCCGGGCTTGAACTTTTTAATGTAAGCTTAAAAGAAATATTAATAGGATTAGTACCGATGATACAAGAGACACCGTCTATTTTACTGCCGTCTGTTAGATTCACCAGGTCAACATCAATTTTTTTTATTTCATCAAAAGTTTTATTCTCATCTATTGAGTCTTTAAAGAAAAAGTAATAAAAAATTTGCGGTGAGCTTATAGTATTTATTTTTACAGCAGTATTTGTAATCTCATTTGATTGAGCAAACAAGCCGGTACCAAATCCGAGTAGAAATAAAAAAGATAATGTTTTCATAACTTAAGCCTCGCTGTTTTCCCGGAATATCTTTCGGTATACTTTAATAAATAATCAATACAGTCATTTACGGTTTCCCAATTGTTAATATCTTCGGGCGTTAAAGGGACGTCAAAATAATAATCATCTCCCTTTATATTTAGGACATTCACTTTAAGCGAATGGATAAAGGTAGATTTATGATAATCCAGGAAATTCTTGAAAGTAAAGATGGTAATATCTGCCGAGTCCTTAAAGTCGGCAACCGAACGCAAAGATATTTTAACAACCTTAATAGCTATTTCTCTTGTAAAGTCTATCATATTACCTCCTATTATTTTTATTAATTATTTCTGTTTAATTAACTGAAGGTACGCAAAATAAACCTCACCCCCGTCCCCCCTCTCCTTACTAAGGAGAGGGGGCTAGGGGGAGAGGTAAAAAAGATTTTAAATTACAACATTTTTCATCTTAATCGATTTTTTTAATTATAACTACTTGTCAAATTTTATATCATTTTCGTTTAATGCGTAACTTTAGTAATTAATATCCAATCGTATTCGACTAATTAATATTGAATAATTCATTTATGTAAATAAAATAGTATGACAACTCAGCCGGATGTTAACAATACAAATTATTGGTTCATTTCATCGGGCTAATTGTCTATGTAATTAACTATAACCTTTTACTTTTTCATTCGAATAAGTTACTTCAATATTTTCGACTTATAATTATCAAATTCTTTTCGACTAGGTTAAGGTTTAGATTAAGCCTTATCTACAGCTTGGAATTGTGAACCAGGAATTGGTGAATTGTTCCCGCAATTTTTCTTACTATTTAATTAAAATTAAAAAATTTCGGTTGCAAAAGAAATAAGAAATAATTATTCAAGCTTTCTTTGAAGGCATACTTTCATTTTACTCCTGCAGAAAGATATTCTTCGGTTTGTTCAAACATCTTATTGGGCCATGAATAGTTGTATCTTTTTCTAATCCTTTGGATTTTGTGATTTCTTTGGCTTTAAGATTTTTTTTATATATTTATATTAATTGCTGCAATAATTATAAACTGCATCCTTTTGACATATAAAAAGGATTATTAACTCATGTTACGCAACCTTTGGAATAATGGTGGAGTATTGGAATCTTATGATTTACTCCATTATTTCATCACTCCAATATTCCAAGAGCGAGTTTTGCGTAGGATGAATTATTAATATAGCTGGTAAAGTATTTTCTATTATGGTTAATTCTGTTTTACACCAATCAAATTTAATCACTATAAATTAGCATAGTTTTTTATTAAATGATTACGGAAAAAAGTTCTTACTTTGTTTCAATTCTTTCCAAAATTTCACATGCAAACATTTTTGCATACACAAAACAAACTATATTCCTCAACAAACTATCAATTAACTAAAAAAAGAGAGTTATCATGAAATTAATAAAAACTCTATCAACAGTTCTTTTTTGTCTTTTTATTTTTGCAGCAACAATAAATGCGCAGAAGAAGGACAAATATAATCCTTATCAAACATTCGACCCGAACTTTTTAAGCAGCCCGGGAACAATATATAGAAGCGGCAGCGGTGCACCGGGTCCGGCTTACTGGAAAAACGAAGCCGACTATAAAATTGCAGTTACCCTTGACACTGCAGCGAAATTAATTTCCGGCAGCGATGATATTACTTATACTAACAACAGCCCTAACAAGCTTGGTTACGTTTGGCTTCAAATGGATCAAAACATGTTTAGGAAAGATTCGCGCGGTACGTTAACTACTCCATACGGCGGTGACAGGTACGGCGGGCAGAGTTATACCAAAGGTTATCAACTGCAATCGGTTCTTGTTGAGCAGGACGGTAAAACAACCAAAGCAAATTATCTTGTTACGGATACAAGAATGCAGATCATACTCCCAAAACCTATGAACCCGAAAGGTTCCAAAATTCATATACTTATTAAATACAGTTTTACCATACCGCAATACGGCTCGGATAGGATGGGTTATACTCCGACCAAAAACGGAATAATTTACGAAATTGCACAATGGTACCCGCGAATGGAAGTATATGATGATATTATCGGATGGAATACTCTTCCCTATTTAGGTGCAGGAGAATTCTATTGTGACTACGGAAATTTTGATTATAAAGTTACAGTGCCTTCAAACATGATAGTTGTCGGTGCCGGCAAATTGCAAAATCCTTCGGATGTTTTAACTGCCAAGGAAAGAAAAAGACTTGGTGAGGCATCAAGAAGCGACAGCACTGTTTTTATTATTAGTCCAAGTGAAGTTAATACTGCCGAAACAAGGCCTGTGCACAAAGGTATGCTAACATGGCACTTTAGAATGAAAAACACCAGAGATGTAGCATGGGCATGTTCCAAAGCTTTTATTTGGGATGCGGCAAAAATAAATTTGCCGGACGGCAAAAAAGCACTGGCCATGTCTGTTTACCCGGTTGAATCTAAAGGCGATTCCGCATGGGGAAGAAATACGCAATATGTTAAAAGTACTGTAGAGACCAATTCCAAAATGTGGTATGAATTTCCCTATCCAGTTGCAGTTAGTGTTGCAGGAAATGTTCACGGAATGGAATACCCGGGCTTTGTATTTTGCGGATGGAAATATACCGGCGGAAGATTGTGGGCTGTTACAACACATGAGATAGGCCATACATGGTTTCCGATGATTGTAGGCTCGGATGAAAGAGAATATGCATGGATGGATGAGGGATTTAATACCTTTATAAATATATATTCCACAATAGCTTTCAATCACGAGGAATATAAACCCAGGGGTACAAATGCAAGAATGTTTTCCCGGTTTATGGGACACATGAAAATTGATCCTATTATGACGTACCCGGACGCCCTGCCCAATAGGCAGCTTGGAATTGATGCTTATTTTAAACCTGCACTCGGATTGTACATTTTAAGAAATTACATTTTAACTCCAAAAAGATTTGACTTTGCCTTCCGTACATATATTCAAAGATGGGCTTATAAACATCCTACTCCAAAAGACTTTTTCCGGACTATGAATGATGCTTCCGGTGAAGACCTGGATTGGTTCTGGAAAGAATGGTTTTACAAGGATTGGAATCTTGATCAAGCAGTTAAGACTGTAAAATATATTGATGATGATCCTTCTAAGGGAGCCTTAATAACCATAGAGAATTTAGACAAAATGGTAATGCCGGTTACCGTTAAAGTAAAAGAATCCAACGGTAATTCAGGTACAGTTCACCTCCCTGTTGAAATTTGGCAGCGCAGCGGAACGTGGACATTTAAATATAATTCCACCAGCATGATAGATTCCGTAATTATTGATCCGAATAAAAAATTACCGGATATAAATCCGAAAAATAATATCTGGACTTCCGGTGCTAAGCAATAAAATATTTTATAGCTTCGGTAAAACACAAATTTATTATTGAAGTTACTCAAAATTGTCATTCTGAGCGGAGCGAAAAATCTCAGGGTTAAACTCTGTACGAATCTTGAGATATTTCACTTCGTTCAATTTGACAAATCTATATTTGCTTAACCAGTATGTAAGATATACCCTTAAAAATCAAACTATAGAAGTTTAATTCCATATCTTTTTATCACAAAAAATTAATCTTGAATACTATAAATTATCGGTTAAAATTTCATTATTATTAAGTAAAAATTAGTAGTGTAAGTTTAAATCATCAAATTATATTTACCAAAAGTTCAGGGGAATATATATCGAATCATAAAATTATAAAGGAGGTAAAAAAATGTCCTACGGATTAAAAATTGATTCCGACAAAACAGCAATTGTTGTAATTGATTTACAAAAAGGAATAACCGCAATGCCTACGGAGCCTTATCCTTCTTCAGAGGTAATCGGGAATGCTTCCAAACTCTTAGACGCATGTAGAAAAAACAGCATGCCTGTGTTTCTAGTTCATGTTACACCGTCACCGGATTTAAAAGATGCATTGCATCCGGTTGCGGAAACTTCTTTTTCCATGTCTAAATTTAATCCTGACTGGAGCGAATATATACCGGAACTTAATGTTCAGCCGGGTGATTTTAAGATTATAAAGCACCAATGGGGCGCATTTTACGGAACGGAACTGGATTTACAGATGAGAAGACGGAAAATAGATACATTTATTCTTTGCGGAATCTCTACAAATATCGGAGTAGAAAGCACGGCAAGATTTGCTTACGAATACGGATATAACCAGATCTTTGCCGAAGACGCTATGGCTGCACGTTCTAAAGATGAGCACGAAAATACTGTTAAATATATTTTCCCGAGATTAGGTTTGATTAAAAAGACTTCGGAAATTGTTAAAGCGCTTGGAGATGGCAAGTAGAAACCAAAACATCCAATTAAGTGCAGATCTAAAAGTAAATCAGAGTTAAAAGTCAGAGTTCAGAGGTCGCAAGTCGGCATCTGATCTCCGGCTTCCGGTATCTTTCATTTATTATTTACCAATTCATGCAAAGAATCTAGTACTTTAACTCCGCAGAATAACAAATTTGTTTTGCTCTGATGACCGTTGGCAATTAATATACAATCGGCTCCTATTTCCTTTGCAACTTCATAATCGTGCACAGTATCCCCAATCAATAAAACTTCACCTTTACCGTTTCGCAGTTTTTTCATTAACCTTTTTCCCAGGTCTACTTTACTTGCTGCGTAAATATTATCAAGCCCGACTATATAAGAAAAGAAATGCTCCAGTTTAAAATGTTTTACTATATCAACAAGAGTATGTTGAGAATATGCGGATAAGATAGACTGATCTTTTTCATTGCTTGTAATATATTTTAGAACTTCTCCGGTACCTTTATGTAAATTACACTCCAGCTTTCGTTCCTCGTATTCGTCCATCCATTCTCTGCCTAATTCCGCAAAGGAATACTTAGTAAAATCGAGTCCGGCTTTTGCATAATAATTTTTAACGGGAAAGGTAAATATTTCCCTGTAATTTTCTATGGAAAGAGGAGGTAAATCCCTTCTCTTTAAAACCCCGTTAATAATATCTACACATAAGGCGGTATCGTCAAATAAAGTTCCGTTCCAATCCCATATAATGTGTTTATATTTTTCCAGCATTAAACAAACAAATATTTAATCAGCTTATAATAATTAACCGGATCGGTTAAAAGGTCCCTGTATTTTTTTTCATCCATAAAAATGTCGGTAATTAATTCACTCAATCTTTGGCCGTAAAAACGAAAGAGCAGTCTCCTTAAATAAGGATAAACATAAACATGTTTATGTTTATCCTTATTTAAGGAGACTGCTCTTTCGTTTTTACGGCCAAAGATTGAGTGAATTAATTACCGACATTTTTATGGATGAAAAAAAATACAGGGACCTTTTAACCGATCCGGTTAATTATTATAAGCTGATTAAATATTTGTTTGTTTAATGCTGGAAAAATATAAACACATTATATGGGATTGGAACGGAACTTTATTTGACGATACCGCCTTATGTGTAGATATTATTAACGGGGTTTTAAAGAGAAGGGATTTACCTCCTCTTTCCATAGAAAATTACAGGGAAATATTTACCTTTCCCGTTAAAAATTATTATGCAAAAGCCGGACTCGATTTTACTAAGTATTCCTTTGCGGAATTAGGCAGAGAATGGATGGACGAATACGAGGAACGAAAGCTGGAGTGTAATTTACATAAAGGTACCGGAGAAGTTCTAAAATATATTACAAGCAATGAAAAAGATCAGTCTATCTTATCCGCATATTCTCAACATACTCTTGTTGATATAGTAAAACATTTTAAACTGGAGCATTTCTTTTCTTATATAGTCGGGCTTGATAATATTTACGCAGCAAGTAAAGTAGACCTGGGAAAAAGGTTAATGAAAAAACTGCGAAACGGTAAAGGTGAAGTTTTATTGATTGGGGATACTGTGCACGATTATGAAGTTGCAAAGGAAATAGGAGCCGATTGTATATTAATTGCCAACGGTCATCAGAGCAAAACAAATTTGTTATTCTGCGGAGTTAAAGTACTAGATTCTTTGCATGAATTGGTAAATAATAAATGAAAGATACCGGAAGCCGGAGATCAGATGCCGACTTGCGACCTCTGAACTCTGACTTTTAACTCTGATTTACTTTTAGATCTGCACTTAATTGGATGTTTTGGTTTCTACTTGCCATCTCCAAGCGCTTTAACAATTTCCGAAGTCTTTTTAATCAAACCTAATCTCGGGAAAATATATTTAACAGTATTTTCGTGCTCATCTTTAGAACGTGCAGCCATAGCGTCTTCGGCAAAGATCTGGTTATATCCGTATTCGTAAGCAAATCTTGCCGTGCTTTCTACTCCGATATTTGTAGAGATTCCGCAAAGAATAAATGTATCTATTTTCCGTCTTCTCATCTGTAAATCCAGTTCCGTTCCGTAAAATGCGCCCCATTGGTGCTTTATAATCTTAAAATCACCCGGCTGAACATTAAGTTCCGGTATATATTCGCTCCAGTCAGGATTAAATTTAGACATGGAAAAAGAAGTTTCCGCAACCGGATGCAATGCATCTTTTAAATCCGGTGACGGTGTAACATGAACTAGAAACACAGGCATGCTGTTTTTTCTACATGCGTCTAAGAGTTTGGAAGCATTCCCGATTACCTCTGAAGAAGGATAAGGCTCCGTAGGCATTGCGGTTATTCCTTTTTGTAAATCAATTACAACAATTGCTGTTTTGTCGGAATCAATTTTTAATCCGTAGGACATTTTTTTACCTCCTTTATAATTTTATGATTCGATATATATTCCCCTGAACTTTTGGTAAATATAATTTGATGATTTAAACTTACACTACTAATTTTTACTTAATAATAATGAAATTTTAACCGATAATTTATAGTATTCAAGATTAATTTTTTGTGATAAAAAGATATGGAATTAAACTTCTATAGTTTGATTTTTAAGGGTATATCTTACATACTGGTTAAGCAAATATAGATTTGTCAAATTGAACGAAGTGAAATATCTCAAGATTCGTACAGAGTTTAACCCTGAGATTTTTCGCTCCGCTCAGAATGACAATTTTGAGTAACTTCAATAATAAATTTGTGTTTTACCGAAGCTATAAAATATTTTATTGCTTAGCACCGGAAGTCCAGATATTATTTTTCGGATTTATATCCGGTAATTTTTTATTCGGATCAATAATTACGGAATCTATCATGCTGGTGGAATTATATTTAAATGTCCACGTTCCGCTGCGCTGCCAAATTTCAACAGGGAGGTGAACTGTACCTGAATTACCGTTGGATTCTTTTACTTTAACGGTAACCGGCATTACCATTTTGTCTAAATTCTCTATGGTTATTAAGGCTCCCTTAGAAGGATCATCATCAATATATTTTACAGTCTTAACTGCTTGATCAAGATTCCAATCCTTGTAAAACCATTCTTTCCAGAACCAATCCAGGTCTTCACCGGAAGCATCATTCATAGTCCGGAAAAAGTCTTTTGGAGTAGGATGTTTATAAGCCCATCTTTGAATATATGTACGGAAGGCAAAGTCAAATCTTTTTGGAGTTAAAATGTAATTTCTTAAAATGTACAATCCGAGTGCAGGTTTAAAATAAGCATCAATTCCAAGCTGCCTATTGGGCAGGGCGTCCGGGTACGTCATAATAGGATCAATTTTCATGTGTCCCATAAACCGGGAAAACATTCTTGCATTTGTACCCCTGGGTTTATATTCCTCGTGATTGAAAGCTATTGTGGAATATATATTTATAAAGGTATTAAATCCCTCATCCATCCATGCATATTCTCTTTCATCCGAGCCTACAATCATCGGAAACCATGTATGGCCTATCTCATGTGTTGTAACAGCCCACAATCTTCCGCCGGTATATTTCCATCCGCAAAATACAAAGCCCGGGTATTCCATTCCGTGAACATTTCCTGCAACACTAACTGCAACTGGATAGGGAAATTCATACCACATTTTGGAATTGGTCTCTACAGTACTTTTAACATATTGCGTATTTCTTCCCCATGCGGAATCGCCTTTAGATTCAACCGGGTAAACAGACATGGCCAGTGCTTTTTTGCCGTCCGGCAAATTTATTTTTGCCGCATCCCAAATAAAAGCTTTGGAACATGCCCATGCTACATCTCTGGTGTTTTTCATTCTAAAGTGCCATGTTAGCATACCTTTGTGCACAGGCCTTGTTTCGGCAGTATTAACTTCACTTGGACTAATAATAAAAACAGTGCTGTCGCTTCTTGATGCCTCACCAAGTCTTTTTCTTTCCTTGGCAGTTAAAACATCCGAAGGATTTTGCAATTTGCCGGCACCGACAACTATCATGTTTGAAGGCACTGTAACTTTATAATCAAAATTTCCGTAGTCACAATAGAATTCTCCTGCACCTAAATAGGGAAGAGTATTCCATCCGATAATATCATCATATACTTCCATTCGCGGGTACCATTGTGCAATTTCGTAAATTATTCCGTTTTTGGTCGGAGTATAACCCATCCTATCCGAGCCGTATTGCGGTATGGTAAAACTGTATTTAATAAGTATATGAATTTTGGAACCTTTCGGGTTCATAGGTTTTGGGAGTATGATCTGCATTCTTGTATCCGTAACAAGATAATTTGCTTTGGTTGTTTTACCGTCCTGCTCAACAAGAACCGATTGCAGTTGATAACCTTTGGTATAACTCTGCCCGCCGTACCTGTCACCGCCGTATGGAGTAGTTAACGTACCGCGCGAATCTTTCCTAAACATGTTTTGATCCATTTGAAGCCAAACGTAACCAAGCTTGTTAGGGCTGTTGTTAGTATAAGTAATATCATCGCTGCCGGAAATTAATTTCGCTGCAGTGTCAAGGGTAACTGCAATTTTATAGTCGGCTTCGTTTTTCCAGTAAGCCGGACCCGGTGCACCGCTGCCGCTTCTATATATTGTTCCCGGGCTGCTTAAAAAGTTCGGGTCGAATGTTTGATAAGGATTATATTTGTCCTTCTTCTGCGCATTTATTGTTGCTGCAAAAATAAAAAGACAAAAAAGAACTGTTGATAGAGTTTTTATTAATTTCATGATAACTCTCTTTTTTTAGTTAATTGATAGTTTGTTGAGGAATATAGTTTGTTTTGTGTATGCAAAAATGTTTGCATGTGAAATTTTGGAAAGAATTGAAACAAAGTAAGAACTTTTTTCCGTAATCATTTAATAAAAAACTATGCTAATTTATAGTGATTAAATTTGATTGGTGTAAAACAGAATTAACCATAATAGAAAATACTTTACCAGCTATATTAATAATTCATCCTACGCAAAACTCGCTCTTGGAATATTGGAGTGATGAAATAATGGAGTAAATCATAAGATTCCAATACTCCACCATTATTCCAAAGGTTGCGTAACATGAGTTAATAATCCTTTTTATATGTCAAAAGGATGCAGTTTATAATTATTGCAGCAATTAATATAAATATATAAAAAAAATCTTAAAGCCAAAGAAATCACAAAATCCAAAGGATTAGAAAAAGATACAACTATTCATGGCCCAATAAGATGTTTGAACAAACCGAAGAATATCTTTCTGCAGGAGTAAAATGAAAGTATGCCTTCAAAGAAAGCTTGAATAATTATTTCTTATTTCTTTTGCAACCGAAATTTTTTAATTTTAATTAAATAGTAAGAAAAATTGCGGGAACAATTCACCAATTCCTGGTTCACAATTCCAAGCTGTAGATAAGGCTTAATCTAAACCTTAACCTAGTCGAAAAGAATTTGATAATTATAAGTCGAAAATATTGAAGTAACTTATTCGAATGAAAAAGTAAAAGGTTATAGTTAATTACATAGACAATTAGCCCGATGAAATGAACCAATAATTTGTATTGTTAACATCCGGCTGAGTTGTCATACTATTTTATTTACATAAATGAATTATTCAATATTAATTAGTCGAATACGATTGGATATTAATTACTAAAGTTACGCATTAAACGAAAATGATATAAAATTTGACAAGTAGTTATAATTAAAAAAATCGATTAAGATGAAAAATGTTGTAATTTAAAATCTTTTTTACCTCTCCCCCTAGCCCCCTCTCCTTAGTAAGGAGAGGGGGGACGGGGGTGAGGTTTATTTTGCGTACCTTCAGTTAATTAAACAGAAATAATTAATAAAAATAATAGGAGGTAATATGATAGACTTTACAAGAGAAATAGCTATTAAGGTTGTTAAAATATCTTTGCGTTCGGTTGCCGACTTTAAGGACTCGGCAGATATTACCATCTTTACTTTCAAGAATTTCCTGGATTATCATAAATCTACCTTTATCCATTCGCTTAAAGTGAATGTCCTAAATATAAAGGGAGATGATTATTATTTTGACGTCCCTTTAACGCCCGAAGATATTAACAATTGGGAAACCGTAAATGACTGTATTGATTATTTATTAAAGTATACCGAAAGATATTCCGGGAAAACAGCGAGGCTTAAGTTATGAAAACATTATCTTTTTTATTTCTACTCGGATTTGGTACCGGCTTGTTTGCTCAATCAAATGAGATTACAAATACTGCTGTAAAAATAAATACTATAAGCTCACCGCAAATTTTTTATTACTTTTTCTTTAAAGACTCAATAGATGAGAATAAAACTTTTGATGAAATAAAAAAAATTGATGTTGACCTGGTGAATCTAACAGACGGCAGTAAAATAGACGGTGTCTCTTGTATCATCGGTACTAATCCTATTAATATTTCTTTTAAGCTTACATTAAAAAGTTCAAGCCCGGAACTTGTGGAAAGAATATTTTCCAAAGAATATCCTTCGTATTTACTGGTATCCGGGCCGTTAATTATTCACATGCCTGACGGAAAGCCGGATTTTATAATCTCTCCGGATAGAATCAAGGAGTTAACTTTATCTACTAAGAACTTGACTGATAATCAAAAGCAGATTCTGATAAATAATTCCGGGAAATATACACCCGAATATAGAAATAATATCAGCCTCTCGGGAAGCGTGGGGGAAGAAGATTCGGTGCAAAGCGAATATATTTTAAACTTTGATATTCAGAAACCGTTCTTAAACGATGTTATCGGCTCATCTGTTTTCTACAGGTTTAGAGGAAGAGTAAGTACGAATGCACAAAATCCCTTAAATACTATTGAAGCCTATCTGATGTATTATTTGGAAAAGCATTTTTATATTGAAGCCGGCAGAATAGGGCCTCAGAAATTTAATGTAAATTCCCTGAGGGCTAATATAGGCTATGAGACTTTGATTCCTAATTTAATAGATCTAACCGGCGGTAAGCCGAGACTAAGATTAAAGCCTTATATAAATTTCGGACTGGCTTACCAGCAGAATTTTCAAATTAATAATCCTTTCGAAAATAAAGAAGGCAACCTGCTTTTATTTGCAAGCGGATATTACTACGTGCCTGTACTAGATAAGTTTGCTATTATAGGCGAATGCGAAGCACTCTACTCGTATAAGCTTCCTCCCGGGAATAAATTTTTATTCGGTTACTCACTTACATTCGGTTATGAAACCCCGCTAAGCGATCTTAAAGCATTATTCCGGGTTATAAACGGAAAGAACGAAGTAAATATAGGAGAGGCAACTACATATTCATTAGGAATTCTTCTGGATTTTATACCGTTTTGAATTTTTTGTTAAGTATCAAAAATGGGCTTTCTCCTGTAATCAAATAAAAAAATTGATGTTAATTTATAGTGTTTAAAATTGAATGGTACAAAACACAATTAAGCATAATAAGAAAGAATTTATAATGTATAAAACCAAATACCTATTTAATTTTATACGTAGGAATATGATTTATCAAATTCCCAAATAAACCGGAAAGACAATGTTATGAAAAACAAGAAATACAAAAGATTAGTCGAGCAGCTTTTGGATCTTGCAGGTGTTCAAATAAATGGCAACCGGGCGCATGATATTCAGATTAAAGATGAAAGATTTTATAAACGTGTCATATCCGAAGTAGAACTTGGAATGGGCGAATCTTATATGGACGGCTGGTGGGAATCGGAAAGACTCGATGAATTAATTTATAAAATTGTCCGTGCCGATCTATTAAATAAAGTAAAACATAATTACAAAATTGCACTGCAGCTTTTAGGTTTCTACTTGATTAATATGCAGTCGAGACGGAGAGCTTTTATAATCGGAGAAAAACATTACGATCTCGGAAATGAATTATTCATTGATATGCTTGACAAAAGAATGATTTATAGCTGCGCATACTGGAAAGATGCAAATTCACTGGACGAGGCACAGGAAAATAAATTAGATCTTATCTGCAGGAAATTATATTTGGAACCGGGTATGCGCGTGCTTGATATCGGATGCGGCTGGGGAGGATTTTGCAAATATGCGGCCGAGAAATATAAAGTTAAAGTTACGGGAATTACTGTTTCCAAAGAACAAGCGTCTTTAGGAACGGAAATGTGCAAAGGTTTACCGGTTGAAATAAAATTACAGGACTACAGAGAATTAAATGAGAAATTCGATCGAATAGTTTCGGTTGGAATGATTGAACACGTAGGTTATAAAAATTACCGTGAATATTTTAAAATTGCCGGGAAAAATTTAACCGGAGACGGTTTGTTTTTGCTTCATACAATTGGAGATGTCCTTTCGGTAAAAAGTACTGATGCATGGACTCATAAATATATCTTTCCGAACGGAATGCTGCCTTCAATAGCGCAGCTTAGTAAAGCAATTGAGGATTTATTTATAATCGAAGATATACATAATTTCGGTTCGTACTACGATACTACACTTTTATCATGGTATAAAAATGTTGAAAAGAAGAAGGAAAAAATTATAAACAAATACGGAAAACGTTTTTATCGAATGTGGAAATATTTTTTACTTTCCAGCGCCGGTGCTTTCCGTGCAAGAAACAAAAATCAATTATGGCAAATTGTCCTTTCCAAAAAAGGAGTATTGGGAGGTTATAATTCTATTAGATAATTGATTCATCAATTCAGTAATTTCTAAAAAAAACTTTATGCATGTAATCTTGTTAATAAAATCTATGTTATAAATTCTAAATCATTTTCTTATCTAATTATTTGATATAGTAATTAAAATAACTTTCAAATTTCTAATAAACTATCAAAAACCTGATAATGTTCACTTTTCTTTTCTTGGCATTTTTAATAAATGCTGGGTAAAAACTTCTAATTTTTTAGGCATCAATTTTGACCTTTAAACATATTCTCTTCCTTAAAAAGTATTACCGTGTTCAAGACTTAAAATAGCGGCATTATTCTTAGGCGAAAATATTTGATAATGATTTTTTGAAAAAATTAAAATAAATTAAGTACGAATTTATATTAAAAGGCGGAGGATCAAATGAAAACTTATCTTATAGTTTTGTCTTTCCTATTTATTGTTTTGTCGGGCTGCAAAGAAACAATATACGAGCCTCAACCTGAGGTTCCTAAAGAATTTACCAACGATCTTCTTCATGCCGATCTTGTAGGTAAAGTTATTCCTATAGACAGCAGGGCAATGGTATATGTTAGTCAGGTTAGTGCAATCGATTCGATGAAAATAAGTCCTGTAGACGGCTCTTTTGCCTTCCGCGATCTTAGAGCGGGAAATTATGATATTACCATTCGTGCCGATAATTATCGCATTTATAAAAATATGAATTACATGCTGCAAGGCGGAAGTGTAATATATTTGGGAGAAATACATCTTTCAACCGTTCCCGATCTTGTCGAATCTTTTTATCCGGAAGACGAAGGTGAAATAGTCTATGATTGGAGATACGGGAGAATTACGGTTTCTATTCTTTTTACAAAACCAATGGATAGAGAAAGTGTTGAAAAAGCTTTCTCGGTTGATCCGCCGGTCGAAGGAATTTTTTACTGGGGTAATTATACACAGGCACCGGTAGGCGGGATGTTTGCCGATGAAAGAGGTTATAATCCGAATGCAACGATCACTACATACAGCAAAGTAGGTTCTTTAACTTATGCTTTTGCAAAGAAAGATTCTTACCCCGATAAAGATTATAAAGTATCAATCGGTACAACTGCTAAGGATACCGCCGGAAATTTTTTACGTTTCCCTCTTAGCTTTAGTTTTAAAACCGTTCAATCATATTCTACTCAAAACGGTATTATAACCGATCCGGTGCACGGAGACATTGATATTTCGCCGTTAGGCTATAGTTACAGCGGAATTACGGTAACATTTCCCAGGCGTATGGATAAATCATCAGTCGAATTCTTTACACATATTACACCTGCTATGAATACAATATTTCTCTGGCCGGATGAAAATGTTTTACGCATCTATACCGGCGGACCGTTTTTATCCGATACCACAATTACGGTTTCAATAGATAAATCGGCAAAAGACAAAGACGGTGTTGCAATCGGGCAGGATTTTTCTTTTTCATTTAGAACTGCAGCTCTCGCTGTTTCAAGTACATCTCCTTCCAACGGACAGCTATTTGTAACTCCTACTGCCCCCATACAAATTAATTTTAACAACTATGTTCAACTGTCTTCGGCAAATACGGCAATTACAATTTCTCCGGCTGCAGGCGGTTCTTTTAAGTTCGGCGGCAGTTATCCTTACGAACAGATGAACCAGATCGTATTTAATCCTTCCTCTTCACTAAAGTCTAATACAAAGTATACCGTTCAGGTAAATACAGCTATAAAGGATATGTACGGTAATAATATGAAAGAACCGTATTCATTTTCATTTGTTACAAGACCGAATTAACCGGAAATAAAATTAAAAAAACTCACTCCTTTCTTCCTCTCATGCCTATCATTTGATAGGATTGAGAAGGTTAAAGGAGTGTGTTTTAATGATGC
>JBJKQP010000090.1:0-5272 GCA_046705105.1 Ignavibacteriaceae bacterium
GGCTCGAAGGCAGTTCCATGTATTTGCCATGTCTTGCGTCCAAGCAGAAGTGCATCGGCATTTTTCATCATTTGAAAGAAGTGCTTGCCAATGTCATCATGCCAATACGGCCACGTCCAGCTGCCGTGCACAAAGCCGCCGTCGGTATCTTCTTCCTTTCCGCCCGGAGCCTGGATGACTCCATCAAGTGAAATAAACTCAGCTACAATAATTTTTCTATACATATTCTCCATCCGAAATAGTTTTTTATCTACTAAAATTCTTAATCTTAATCTTGCTCTTAATCTTACTCCGGTTCTTATAGATTAAGATTATGATTAATATAATTGAAGAAGATTAAGAGCAATTAAAAAATTCTACTAATTTTTACTTAATCTTCAACTATTGTTTTCACAAAGAATCATCCAGTTAGTTCCGAACTTGTCGCGCAGCATTGCAAACTTCGGAGCAAAAAAGGTTTTATCCAACTTCATAAATATCTGACCGCCATCAGAAAGTAGATTATAAATTCGTTCTGTTTCACCTTCATCCGGAACACTTAAAGTTATATAAGCACTTCGCATTGGTTCGGCAACGGGAATATCTGCCCCCATTAAAATTCCATCGCCGATTTCAATTTGTGCGTGAAGTACTTTGTCTTCCCAATTCTCACCCGGAATGTGAGATTTATCCGGTAAATCATTAAAAGTAGATAACATTGTTATTTTCCCACCTAGGTGTTTTTCATAGAATTGAAAAGCTTCTCTGCAGTTTCCTTTATAATTAACGTAAGTATTCAATTTCATCTGATTTAATTTTGACATTATTTATTCCTCTGAAAGTAATTTTTAGAAACTTTAGCTAAATTCATTAAGCTCCAACAGTGCCGGTCTTAACTTCTCCGGCTCGCTTATAATATGCGAAAATGACACCATTTGATGTAATCAAACTGTCGGTCATTGTGAAAGCTTTCGGGATAGCACCTTCACCGAACAAACGTTTACCTGTACCAAGCATTATAGGGAACGTCATGAGGCATAGCTCATCAACCAAATCATGTTTGAATAGTGTCTGGGCCAGGTTACCGCTTCCGTGTACTTTGATATTAGAACCTTCGGAATTCTTTAGCTTTTTAATGTCATCAACGCTTGTAAGCAAAACTGAGTTTTTCCAATCAGACTTTTCAATATCTAACTTGTTCTTAGTAGTACTCACAACATATTTGGTGACTTCATTGATCCCCGGCCACATATCTGCATGCGAAGGCCAGTAGGCAGCAAAAATATCAAATGTTTTTCGACCTAAAAGAATGTCTGTAGATTCCATCCATCTTTGCATGAACTTACCGGCCGCTTCGTCAGCTTCGTAAAAATACGGTGCAACCCAACCGCCAAACTTGAAACCATCTGATGTATCTTCCTCAGGTCCGCCGGGTGCTTGCATTACTCCGTCTAAGGTTATGAATTCTTGGACGATTATTTTTCTTCCCGCAAGGCGGGATTTTCCCGAAGGGACAAATTGTGCTTCGCTCAACATTATTTTTTTCCTTTCCATGAATTTATTTTTTTAATGTTAATCAGGAATTTCAGGTTCAACGAGTTTAGTCAATTGATCAAGCGATTCCTGCCAGCCGAGATAACAATATTCCGGAGGAATAGCATCCGGCACATTTTCCTGAACAATGCCAACATCTGAACCGCAGGAAACTTGTTTGATAGTAACTGTAGTAATTATTTCTCCGGGCATATTGGGATCTTCAAATTGATCCGAATAGCGAATATGTTTACCCGGTTCCAGTTCAAGAAATTTTCCGCCGAATGAACTGCTTTTACCGGTTGAAAAATTTGTAAATGACATCTTATATGTCCCGCCGACTTTGGCATCCAGATGATGTACTTTGCAAGTAAACCCGTTAGGCGGAAGCCATTTTGCCAGAGCATCGGCATCGAGAAAAGCTTTGTAAATTTTTTCCGGTGCTGCTTTTAAAACTCTATGAAGTTTTATTGTAGACATAATTTTCTCCTTATGAATTTAATATTTCTATTCAACGATTTTAATTTCTAATTACTCTTATGCACTTTCCAACTCAGCAATATCGATCTTTTTCATTTTCAGCATTGCCCGCATTACCTTTTGAGATTTTTCTTTATCAGGGTCACTCAATAATTTTATTAAAGCATCCGGTATTATTTGCCACGATATACCATATTTATCCTTCAGCCAGCCGCATTGTTCCGATTCAGGAACAGCGGAAAGTTTGTTCCAATAAAAATCTACTTCTTCCTGCGACTCGCAATTTACAACAAATGAAACCGCTTCGTTGAAATTTATATTATTCGGCATGCCGCTGTCCATTGCTATAAATTCTTGTCCTAAAAGTTTAAAGACACCATGAACAACCAAGCCTTCACATTGTTTATTCTCGGGACCGTAATGCATCATGCTATCAATATGTGAGTTATTAAATATAGATGTATAAAAATTTATTGCCTCTTCCGCTTTTCCCAATTGCTTGCCGTCAAACATTAGAAAAGGAGCAATTTTTTGTTTTGAACCTGTAAAATTTAATTGCCATGAAAGTCCGAATTTATCGGTGACCCAACCGTATTTTTTGCTAAACGGATATTCTTTGAGCGGCCAGTATATTTTGGGACTATCTTCGGAAAGCTTTTCCCAGAGTTTGTTAATATCATTTTCCGTTTCGCATTGAACAAAAAATGAGAGAGCTTGAGTAAACTTAAAAACAGGCCCTCCGTTTAATGCAGTAAATTTTTGGCCGGCTAATTCAAACGGTACTGTCATTACCGAACCTTTCTGCTTTCCCGAAGCTTTCGCACCGTTTTCATCATATCTAACCATATTTTCTGTTTTTGAATTTTGAAAAATTGAGGTATAAAAATTAACTGCCTCTTCGGCATTGTCATCAAACCATAAAAAGGGAGTTATCTTTTGCAATGTACTTTCCTTTCAAATATTACGTTATTATTCTTCAACTACAGATAATATATTCCCTGCCGGGTCTTTAAACCATGCTATAACCGGCCCGCCGCTGCGGAATATTCCTTTTTCATCGGTTTTAAAATCCGGCTTGTTATAAATTTCGAATTGCACGCCTTTTGCTTGCAGTTCGTCAACTGCTTTTTCAACATCATCAACAGGAAAATTTTAAAATTGTAAAAGTTGCCGGAGTATGATCGGGCTTTGTATATATTAGAATTCTATTCCCAACTGCGATATTTAAATTCAATATGCCCTTCATTTCCGGAACTTCCGATACTTCCAATCCAAGTGTCTTTTCGTAAAAATCTTTTGCTTTTTCAAAATCGTTAACGGAAAAACCGCTGAATGCTTTTGTATTTTTAAACATTGTTGTTATCCTTAAATTTATGTGACATAATTTCAAATTTATAATCGTTAGTTGATGTTGTATCAACTATATAAGAAGTCAGTTCATATATCTTTCCATTCTTTAACCGGTAAATGTCGCAGTGAGCCGGCTTGCATGAATTAAAAACTTGTCTATTCTTATTGCCATTACTTTCAACCGCAACAAATTCTCCCTCGGAAATAATATTTTTTATATCCGACGAAGAAAAATTTACAAGTTCAAGAGATTTCAATGCTCTTATAAATTCATCTTTACCTATTATAACCGGCATGCCTACAATATTCCATTTAATATTATCAGAAAAATAGTTTAAATATATTTTGTAATTTCGACTGCAAAAAACTGCAATACTTTTTTTCACAATTTCCTTGTTTCTTTCCTGCATAAGATTTCATTGTGATTTTATTACTATTTGATTACCGCATAACAAAGATAGTTGATAAGTTGAATATGCAAAAGGTACATTTACGTCAATTTAAGGGGTTGAATGCGGCAAATTATTTGTGATTTATTATGATATAATAGAGGAACGCATTCAGCAGATACCGTTTTATGATTATATCACTTATCTATCAATCAATTATTGTAATCTTTTCGGAAAATAAAACAAGCAACACTAAAATTTATCCGAATGATTTCGAAATGCTCTTAAAATGAGTATCCTGTGTCATACTTAACTACTTATATATTTTTCCGTGCGGTTTTTAATTTTATATTACGATGCGGCTCTGCATCATTTTATAAATAAATGAAAATTCAAATTTATTTCAATTAAAATCCGGAGGATGAATAATGGACAACAGTAAAGCTACAAAAGAACTGCTAGATATCTATTATAAGGGATTCGCACAAAAAGAAGGCTGGGATTCTGTTATCTCGGAAAATTTTAAATTTGTAGGAGGAGATATGATGAATACAACTCCGGTTATCGGCAAGCAAGGATATATTGAAGTCATTAATAGATTTTCTAAATTATTTAAGTCGATGCATGTTAAAGAAATGATAATTGAAGATGACAATGCCTGCGTGATTGGTAATTATAACTATGAATTTCCGGGCGGTAAAAAAATAAACGGTGATGTTGCTGAAATCTGGAAAGTCAAAAACGGCAAACTCGATTCTTTAATAATTTTTTTTGACACACTAACATTTGAACTTCTTACCAAAAGATAAAAATTGTTATGGCTTATAATGAAAAATTAACTAAACGTATTAGAGATGCACTTGCTCATTTACCTAATGTAGAAGAGAAAAGAATGTTTCGCGGAGCTGCCTTTATGGTAAACGGTAAGTTATGCATAAGTGCGGGAGATGATGAATTTATGTTCCGTATAGATCCGGCTATTCATGAAGATGTAGTTAAATTAAAAGGTGTAAGAACAGTAATTATGAAAGGCAGACCGTATAAAGGCTATGTTTATGTAAAGGAGGATATTGTAAAAACAAAATCGAAGCTTGATTACTGGATAAACCTTGCATTAGATTTTAATAAGGTTGCAAAGTCTTCCGGTAAAAAAGGTCACCCTGAAAGGAAACGATAAATGTTAAACGATGCAAAAGAAAAAATTCATCTGGCGATGATGAATTGTAAGAATGTAACTTCCGACATTCACCGCTTCGGCGGAACGGAATATAAATTAGGCAAAAGAGAAATAGGGCATGTTCACGCCTGCGTGCCGGAACACCGCACTTCGGCGTGCAGGCACAGAAATTATCTTGTCGATATTCCTTTCCCAAGGAAAATAAAAGATGAAATAATTGAAAGGGGAGAGGCAGATAAACACCATATCTATCCGGAAAGCGGCTGGGTAAGTATTTATTTGAATAACGAAAATGATGTTGACCGTGCAATTGCACTTCTAAAAAAATCTTATAAAATAGTTTTGGAAAGATCTAAGAAAACGA
>JBJKQP010000091.1:0-12922 GCA_046705105.1 Ignavibacteriaceae bacterium
CTAGCTCCTTAACCGAGTCTGCAACTCTTCTCGGTTCCGCCAAATCCAATTCATTCGGAATGCCGACTTTAACATTACAAAATCCGCAGCTTCTTGTACATGTATCGCCGAGTATCATAAACGTAGCAGAACGATTGTTCCAGCATTCTGCTATATTCGGACACCTGGCTTCTTCGCATACTGTGTGCAGCGATTGTCTGCGCATTAAGTTTTTTACATCATTAAAATTTTCTCCCATAGGCAATTTAACTTTAAGCCATTCCGGCCTTTTACCTAAAGGAACTTTTACTTTTTCTACTTCTTCTTTATACTCTCTTTGATGTTGATTGATTACCAATTGATTACCTTATCTATAAATATTAAATTTTTCATTTTTTACAAATACTTAATTCCAGACTCTTGATACTCAATTTATCTTAATAATGTTTCGAGTTTCAAGATGCGAGTATTTAACAACCGAATTATTATTTAAATTGAATTCTCGTTAAATCCTTCAAGTGTTTCTTTCATAAACTTTAAAAATCTTCCGCCCAGCATTCCGTCAACCAGCCGGTGATCATGAGACAAAGTTAAGGCCATTACGGGTTTAATTGCTATAGTATCCGTACCGTCTAGTTCAACTACAACAGGTTTTTTAATTACGGTTCCAACTCCCAAAATAGCAACTTCCGGTTGATTAATAATAGGGGTACCGAAAATTGTTCCGAATACTCCGTAGTTTGTTATACTAAAAGTTCCGTTTGTAATATCATCGGGAGTTAATTGTTTGGTACGTGCACGGTTTGCTAATTCCGCAATTGATTTTGCCAGACCAATTATATTTTTCTCATCTGCATTTTTAATATTAGGAACAATTAAACCGGTTGGTTCTACTGCCACGGCAATTCCAAGGTTTATAAATTTCTTCTTTATAATTGTCGAACCTTCAATTGATGCATTTACAAGCGGGAATTCTTTTAATGCCTTAATAACCGCATTAGCGATGAAAGGCATATACGTTAATTTAATACCATCATTTTTAAGATAACTCTCTTTGTTTGATTTTATAAAATTATAAATTTTTGTCATATCAACTTCCAGCATTGCCGAAACATGGACGGAAGTATCTCTGCTGTTAATCATATGCTGCATAATTTTCTGCCGGATGTTATCCATTGGAATTTTATCAACTTCGCTATCGGAATATGACGGTTCATAATGAATTTCCATCTCCGGCTGTTCCGTAGCCGGTTTTGGTTTTTCTTCTTTTACCTTTTCTACCTTTGGTTTGGATTTTCTTTCCTCTATGTACGATAAGATATCTTTTTTAGTAACCCTGCCGTCCAACCCCGTGCCTTTAATTTGATCAATTTCGTCAAAGCTAACATTTTCTTTCTTCGCAATATTCAATACTAGAGGTGAAAGGAATTTAGACGTCTTTTGTTCGGAAGTAGATTCAGTTTTCGAAGGTTTTAAGTCTTTTACTTCTTCGTGTATTTCAACAGGTTTCCGTTTTGTCTCTGCCTGTTGCTTTTCAGCATTTTGATTTTCTATAACTTTAGGTTCTTCTTTTTTAGCAGGGACCGCACTTTTTTCACTAGTAGATAGTTTTGCGACTACTGTTCCTACTTCAACAGTTTCCTGTTCCGCAACAAGTATTTCCGCTACCACACCTTCTGCAGGAGAAGGAACTTCCGTATCAACTTTGTCGGTGCTTATCTCAAACATTACTTCATCTTTTTTAACTTTATCACCGGCTTTCTTATGCCATTTAATAATTGTTCCTTCCATTACAGATTCACCCATTTTCGGCATGGTAATTTCCACTAACTCACCGGAAGCAGCCTTTTCTTTTTCTTCACTAATTTTATCGGCAGACTCAGACATTGTTTCCACTACAGTGCTTTTTTCTTCTTTTTGAGTTGCGGCTGCTTGCTGCTTTTCTTCTTTTTCACTTTCCTGTTTACTTAATTCCTTTCCTTCACTTTCCTTATCCGCAGAGTTCGTTTCTTTTTTCTCCCCGTTGGTTTCAATAACCGCAACTACGGTACCAACCTCCACAGTATCGCCTTCACCGTAACGAATTTCGGATAACACACCTTCTTCCGGTGATGGAATTTCGGTATCTACTTTATCCGTACTAATCTCAAAAATAATTTCGTCTCTTTTTACATGATCACCTTTTTGCTTATGCCATTTTAAAATTGTTCCTTCGCTTACGCTTTCTCCCATCTTTGGCATTACAATATCCATTGTTAACTCCTTCTGTTTAGGCTGACATAAAGGTTTAGATTAAGACCTATGTCCAGCCGCCTTCAGTTTATTAGTTTTCTAATGTCTTCATTGTTGAATTCAACTCTTTAATAATTTCAGAACCTGATTCAATCTATTCATTTAATATTCCAGCAAAGCTTTAATACCTTTATAAACTTTTTCTCTATTAGGAAGAATTTCATTTTCCAAAATCGGCGAATAAGGAATATGAGAATCCTTTGCAGCAATTCTTTTTACCGGTCCGTCTAAATATTGAAAACACAAATCGGAAATACGGGAGGCAATCTCAGCTCCGAATCCGGCAGTGAATGTATCTTCATGAATTACAATTGCCTTTCCTGTTTTCTTAACGGAATTAAAAATTGTTTCTTCATCAAGCGGAATAATAGTACGGATATCTATCACCTCCACCAAATAACCTTCATCTTCAAGCTTTCTTGCTGCAAGGACGGAATCCCACATAGAAACACCATACGAAATTACAGTAATATCTTCGCCTTCTTTTACTATTTTAGCTTTTCCGAAAGGTACAAGATAATCACTGTCCGGCGAAGGTGAAGTAGCAAAGCTTTGCCTGTATAATCCTTTATGCTCGCAGAATAAAACAGGATCGTTAAGCCTGATTGCTGTTTTAAGTAAGCCTTTTGCATCGGCAGAATTAGAAGGGTAAGCAATATAAATCCCGGGTATGTGGGCAAATATTGATTCGATATTCTGACTATGATACAACCCTCCGTGTATATAACCTCCGACTGCAACACGTGCAACCATCGGTGCAGCCCACTGGTTGTTAGACCTGTAGCGTATTGTAGCAACTTCGGATTTAAACTGCATGAATGAAGGCCAGATGTAATCTCCAAATTGAATTTCAACAACAGGTTTTAAACCTGTAAAACACATTCCGGTAGCCACACCAATAATACTTGCTTCCGCAAGCGGAGAATTGAAAACTCTATTGTCGCCGAATTTTGTTGATAATCCCTTTGTTGCGGTAAAAACTCCTCCTTTTTTGTCGGCAACATCTTCACCGAATAAATAGATGTTTTTGTCTCTTTCCATTTCCTCATGAAGTGCATGGTTTATTGCATCTACCATTACAATTGGTTTACCGGAAGGTACGGTTTTTTCATATTCAAAACTGTCTTTAATTCCGCTTTCATCAAATATATAATTTGCGGCACTTTCGGGATTCGGATCTTTACCGTGCGATGCTTCATCGGCTGCTTTATCTATTTCATTATCTATTTCATTTTTAAGTTTTTCATAATCTTCTTTGGTAAGAGTTCCGGAATTTATTAATTCCCGCGAAAGCTTATCAATAGGACAATGCCTTGACTCTTCTTCAAGTTCTTTTAATTCCCTGTATTTTTTCTGATCATCCGAAGAGGAATGAGAAAGAAGCCTAACAACCTTTGCTTCTATCAATGCAGGGCCTTTGCCGCTGCGAATATATTCCAAAGCTTCTTGTACTGCGTTATACGATTCCGAAAAATTAGTTCCGTCAATGCTGCTGCGATGAAGGTTTACATACCCGCTCATCATTTCCGCAATTGAATGATCTCTACCCCCGCTCTGATTTTCAACATGAACCGAAATAGCATATTTATTATTTTGAATTACAAAAAGTACCGGAAGTTTTTCTCTGCTTGCCCAGTTAACAGCTTCATGAAATTCGCCTTGGCTTGTAGTACCTTCTCCTCCGCTTACATAAGTAACATTATGAATTCCTTTTCTTACAGAACCTAAAGCCGTGCCTACCGCATGCAGAAATTGTGTACCGGTAGGACTGGATTGAACCGGCAAATTTATTTTTCGAGAACCCCAATGGCATGGAAGCTGCCTGCCGCCCGTAGAAGGATCATCTGCTTTTGCAAAAGATTGAAGAAAAAAATCTCTTACTTTAATGCCTACGGAAAGTGCGAATGCAATATCTCTGTAATACGGAAACAACCAGTCTTCTTTAGGATTCATAAACATTCCGGCTGCAACCTGTATTGCTTCATGTCCGGCACCCGCAATATGAAAGAATATTTTACCCTGCCTAAGCAGCCGCATGGCTTTATTATCAATACTTCTGGCGGTATACATCAAACGGAGTGCTTTAAGCAAACCATCATCGGATAATTTTTTTGAATCATCTTTTTGTCTTACAGACATATCCTTTCCGTTGGTTCCGTTTCCGTTTTTTAAGGTTTGGTTTGATTTCTTCTTTGTTTTATCGATTGTTCCGTTCTTAGATGAATTCCTTTTGGCCATTATATACCTTTCATGTTTTACTGTTTGTAAAATTTAAATGAAGTATTTCTTCTTTTGGAAGATTAGTTACCAGTTCATAACCGAAAACCTCTTTAAAGTTTTTGACTAAAAGAGTTTTAACTTCATCTAATTCTATTTTTCTCCCGACCTCTTTACTTAACGATGTAACTTCCTTATCATTAATTCCGCACGGTATTATGCCGGAGAATAATGAAAGATCCGTATTAACATTAAATGCAAAGCCGTGCATTGTAATCCATCTGCTAACTTTAATCCCTATTGCAGCAATTTTTCTATCCTCTATCCATACCCCGGTATATTTCGGTTCTCTACCGCACTTTAATCCGTAATAAGCACATGTACGAATTATTACTTCTTCCAGGGCACGGAGATACTTGTGGGTATCTCTTTTCCACTCATTCAAATCAATTATCGGGTAGCCGACAATCTGACCCGGACCATGATAAGTAATATCTCCGCCGCGATCAATATCGTAAACCGATATTTTATTTTTAATCAAATAATCTTCGGAACTTATAAGATTTTTTTTATCCGCTATTTTTCCCAGCGTATAAGTATGCGGATGTTCAAGTAAAAATAATACGTCGTTTAATTTTTTAACAAATCTATTTTCGATTGTTTCTTTTTGAAGATCCCAAGCAATTTTATAATCTATCAACCCGAGATCGCAGTATGAAAGTTCTCTCATTATATTAGTCTTAGTTATAAATACACACTTGCTTTAAATTGTGTTTGTTTTATTATGCTGAAAAAGCATGATTGCATATACTCATGCACCTATGCGTTTAAATATGAATCGCTTCGCCGTATGCCTGTGCAGCTGCTTCCATAATTGACTCCGAGAGTGTCGGATGAGCATGAACCGTTTTAAATATTGACTCGCCGGTCGCTTCCAAATTTTTAGCCAGACCTGCTTCTGCTATCATTTCGGTTGCTTCAGAACCTATAATGTGTACTCCCAAAATTTCGCCGTATTCGGCATCGAAAATAAACTTAACAAAGCCATCTCTTTCACCAATTGCAAAAGCCTTACCGCTTGCCATAAAAGGAAACTTACCAACTTTAATTTCATACCCGGCTTCTTTAGCTTTTGTTTCAGTAAGACCAATACTGGCAACCTGCGGCTGGCAATAAGTACATCCGGGGATGTTTTCGTAATTAATATCCGGTGTATTTAAGCCTTTAATCTTTTCAACACAATGAATGCCTTCGTGGGAAGCCACATGAGCCAGCCACGGCGGACCAATTACATCACCAATTGCATAAATATCTTTTACATTTGTTTCATACGTGGATTTATTTACTTTAATATGATTCTTAAATAATTCAACTCCAAGTTCTTCTAATCCGAATCCTTCTACATTGCCGGTAACACCAATTGCATTTAATACCTTATCAGCTTTAAGTAACTTTTTCTCGCCGTTTGTATTTATTGTAACATTAACAACGTCACCTTTTACCTCAGCTTTTTCAACAACTGTTTTAGTAAAAATGTCAATTCCTCTTTTTCTAAAGTTTCTTGCCAGCGTATCGGAAACTTCTTTATCCTCAATCGGAAGAATTGAATCCAGCATTTCTACTATAGTAACTTTAGTCCCAAGTACTGAATAGAAATAAGCAAACTCAACACCTATTGCACCGGCACCAATAATAATAAGCTCATTCGGCTGCTCCGGTAAAATCATTGCTTCGGTACTTGTAATTATCATTTTATTATCCACGGGAATTGCCGGTAAAATGCGCGGCCTTGCACCGGTAGCAACAATTATTTTATCTGCAGTAATTGAGTCAAAATTATTTCCGTCATTATCGTAAATATCAAGTTGATTCTTAGATGCAAACTTACCGTAACCTCTTATTCTATCAACTTTATTTTTCTTAATAAGCATTTCTACATTTTTAGTAATTCTATCGGAAATATCCCTGCTTCGTTTAATAATTTTGGAAAAATCGAACTCAAGTCCTTGCACTTTAATGCCGAAATCTCCCGCACGGTTTTTCATCATATCGTAAATTTCGGCATTTTTAAGAAGTGATTTTGTAGGAATACATCCCCAATTAAGGCATATCCCGCCTAAATTGTCTTTATCAATTACAACAGTTTTGAAACCCAATTGAGCGGCTCTAATTGCAGCAACATAACCGCCCGGACCGCCGCCAAGTACGGCAATTTCATACTTGTTTGCCATGAAAGTAGAGTCCTTCAATTTTATTATCGGATTGTTAAATATAAGTATCGGTTTAGAAAAATAAAAATCAACCTTTTAGTAATTTGCTTTAAAAGACACTAAGAGTGACCGGTAAGTCACTAGTCGGTAATTACTTTCGTAATAAGTTTTTTTTCAATTTCCTCAAAATAATAATTTGATATTTTAAGATTGTAATTTTTATAATTCCAGATCTCATCAGGATTTTCAATTGGCGATTTATAATTTATTTTTTTTGAGAATTTATTTCCCGAAGCAATAATATAAACCGGTTTTTTGTAATACCTTGCTATAACAGCAGCAGATTTACTCCCGACTTTATTTACCACATTACCGTTTTTTAATATTATATCGGCACCTAAAATTACCGCATCAATTTTAGTAATATAAAGAGAAATCATCGCATCGGTTATTAACTCAACTTTGATATTATTTTTTAATAACTCCTTTGCAAATATTCTTCCTTCAAATTTAGGACGAGATTCGGAGACAATAACTTTTAACTTTTTATTCTCTTGTTTTAATAACTTAAAAAATTCAACCAACGTTTTACTGTTAGATAAAGAAAGGAAAACATTTTTCCCTTGTATAAATCTTGCTGCATTTTTAAAAATCCTTATATTTATTCCATCTATTTCCTTCTGATACGAATTGGTAAAATCAATTATTTTTTCATTAGAATTTTCAGAATAAAATTTTTGCAGCCTATTCAGGTAATCATTAACTAAAGAAAAGTGAGATAAATTATTTTTAGCGAGCTTAATTGTTTCTTCAATCTTTTCAGGCTCACTACAAATTTGACGAATATATTTATTCAGTTTTAAAACAATTTCCAAGGAGCCGGATGTTTTATCATTTATTATATTACTAAGTGATTTTTCCATAAAATAATTTTCAATCCTTAATATTCAATTAACCATTGCCCATATTACATCATCCATCTTCCATGTTACATCTTCCATCAATACTTTTCCATTACCCTTTTAATATTCCTAACAGCTTGTTTAATTCTCTGTTCGTTTTCGACCATAGAAATTCGGAGGTAGCTTTCTCCGTATTCACCGAATGCAGCTCCCGGAGATGTTACGACTTCAGCTTTATCGATTAATAATTTTGAAAACTGAATAGATCCCATTGACCTGAATTTGTCAGGGATTGGTGCCCAAACAAACATACTAGCTTTAGGCTTTCTAACATTCCAACCGATATTATTAAGTCCGTCTACTAAAATATCCCGACGCTTTTGATACACTTTTGCAATTTCATCAGTAACGGATCTAGGAGAATCCAGCGCTGCTATTGCTGCTACCTGTATAGGAGTGAAAATTCCGTAATCATAAAAACTTTTTAATTTTGCTAATGCTTTACAAATTTCAGGATTACCTACACAAAACCCAACCCGCCAGCCGGCCATATTGTAGCTTTTGGACATTGTAAAAAACTCAACAGCTACATCCTTAGCGCCGGGCACTTGAAGTATTGAAGGTACTTTTGTTCCGTCAAAAACAATATCGCTGTATGCCATATCGTGAACAATGACAAGATCAGTCTTTTTTGCATAAGCAACAATTTCTTTTAAATAATCCAAATCTACCACAGCAGTTGTAGGATTGGCAGGAAAATTAAGAATCAGCATTTTAGGCCGCGGCCACATATCTCTGGTAATTAATGAAATATCCGGTATAAAATCTTTCTCTTCACTCAAAGGAATGGAAATTACATTTGCACCGGCAGATGTTACTCCGTAGATATGAATGGGATAAGTCGGATTCGGAACAAGAACAACATCTCCTTCATCAAGAAGCGCAAGACAAAGATGGGATAAGCCTTCTTTACTTCCTATAGTTGCAACAGCTTCGCTTTCAGGATCAATGTCAACATTAAAATCCCTTTTATACTTTCGGGAAATTGCTTTTAGTATTCCGTTGATTCCTTTTGAACGTGAATATCTGTGTGTTTTAGGATCGTCAATAGTTTGTTTTAATTTATCTATGATAAATTTGGGTGTCGGCTGATCCGGGTTGCCCATACCCAAATCAATTATGTCTATTCCCTGATGCCGCTTCTGCAGTTTAATTGCATTTAGTTCACCGAACAGATAAGGCGGAAGCCTGTCGAGTCTTTTGGCAAAATTCATTTTATTCCTTTAAGCAATTGGTTTATCGCAATACAAATTTAAGAAAAAAATTTTTATTGATTTATGAAAAAAAATATTTGCTCAATACTAAATCAAAGCAATTTTTTATTTATAGAAATATTGAAAGTACAAGTACTCAGGTATTTAGTACAAAATTTATTTTATGGTTGTAGTTTTTAATAATAATATTTATCTTAAAATATTATAAAGCGGGATGCTTAAAATTAAAATAACCTAAAAGGGAAATGATAATCAATTGTACTGCCGAATATATATTCCAGATTTTCTAACTGTTTTAATTAAAATATTTATTTGTAGCATTATTTTAAATTAAATGGAGGACGAAAAATGAACTTTCCTTTTACAATAAAAGAATTCCTTAATGTATTTAAAAATTACAATCAAAGTATATTTCCTTTACAAATCCTTTTTTATTTATTGGCAATATTAATGATTTACTTACTTTTTAAGAAAATAAAATTCGGTAATAAAATTATCACCATACTGCTTTCATTCTTCTGGTTATGGATAGGTATAGTTTATCAAATAATTTTCTTTTCCGGAATCAATAAGGCAGCTAATTTTTTCGGTGCTCTTTTTATTCTGCAGGGAATAATATTTTTTGTTTACGGTGTTATTTATAATAAACTTTCTTTCAGTTACAAGAAAAACATTTATAACTATACCGGAATTATTTTCATTTTATATGCTTTAATTATTTATCCTGTAATAGGACATCTTTTGGGACATCAATATCCGTATTCGCCTACTTTTGGTTTACCCTGTCCTACAACTATTTTTACTTTCGGGATTTTATTATTTGTCGATAATAAAATTTCATTTGCCGTATTATTAATTCCTTTATTATGGTCGCTTCTTGGATTTAGTGCAGCTTTAAATTTATCTATTTATGAAGACTTCGGGCTTTTACTTGCAGGGTTAATTGGTTTTAGTTCTTTACTAATTCATAATAAAAGAGTGATAAATAGGCTTGAGACTCTGAATTTATAATTTTTTTTGTAATTAAATTTTATTATTTCTAATTTAAATTAACAAAGTAAATTACTTTTAGTCTACCTGCAAAAATGGGAATTTTGTTCTGTAAAAATACGAAATGTTTAACAAGTGATTCAAATGAGTTAACTTAAACTAAAGTACAATCAAAAATTCGCCCTGTCTATTTAATTAAAATCAGGAGGAGTTATGCACATTTCAATTGAAGCAGCTTCTAATATTATTACCTATCTGGTGTTTATTTTTCTAGGGTATAAATATTCAAAAAGGATCGGCATACCGCTCGGAGTAATAAAATGGATTGCATTAGTTTTAGCTACTCTAATATCCATGTTTGTAAAATTTACCTTATTTGATGTATTTAATTTTACTGTTCAATCCAATTGGCTTTTAAATGGATTGGGTCTTGGTATAATCATAGGCTTACTTACTAAGATGATTAAAACTAAACCGGTGTTACAATAAGACAATCAATAAATTAATAAAGACATTCAAAATTTTTTTAGAAAAATATTTTATTTATGCCTTCTAAAAAGAACGCATGGTACCTAGATTTGTATGATGACTTTAGGATGAGAACAGGCTTCGGCCAGCTTCCGCTTGAGGAAACCAAAACTGATGTCGATTTCATTCAAGAAGTACTTAATTTACACAAGAAGGCAAAAATACTCGATTTATTTTGCGGTATAGGAAGGCATTCCATAGAACTATCCAAAAGAGGCTACTCGGTAACAGGAATAGATTTAAACCCCGAATATATTAAATTGGGAAAGCAGGCAAGCAAATCGATTAAAAATAAACCGAATTTTATCCAAGGAGATGTTCGATATACTGACTTTGGTAAAGATTTTAACGCTTCAATTATAATGTATAATAGCTTCGGTTATTTTAGCGATAACGAGGATAAATTAATTTTAAGCAAAATTTTTAAATCTTTAAAATCAGGAGGAAGATTACTAATTGAGATTCATAATAGAGATTGGATTCTAAAAAATTTTGAAGAATTAAATGAAAAAGAAATTGAAAAAATTCGAGTTGTTGAAAAACGAAAATTTAATATCTTAACCAACCGAATTGAATTCGTAATTAGCAGGTATGAAAAGGATGGTATTATTACAAAAAAGGGTGCATGGAGATTGTATTCAGCCCATGAGATGAAAAATATACTTGAAGAAATCGGGTTTAAATTTATAAACGCATATTCAAATACAGAGAAAGCTCCTCTAACAATAAATACAAGGTTAATGAGATTGGTATTTGAAAAATGACAATGAAAATTAATATTTGAATATCATCGATAAATTAACCGATTGTTGCAGCTTCTTCCTTAATAAAATTTTTTATTTCAAAAGTCGAAGCTTCCGGCGGATTGCTTGAAGTACCGAATCGCGAGAGATGCGAGTATAATTCTTCTTTGCTGGTATATTCTTTCAAATAAAATATTCTTACTTTATTTCTATTTTTTATAAGCCAGTTTAAAGTAATTTTCATCTTCTCCATATCCTCTTCACCGGGAAGAAGGTTGGTATTATAAGTTTTTTCATAATAATCGTTAAGTGCTTCTTCAAAATAATCCTTGTTGTCCACTGCATATTTTTTAATATATATTTTCCCTGTAATCATTAATATATAATCTTTACCGAAACTCCCTTTAACTTCGAATAAGACATTTGCCCTGTTAACCGGTTCAGCAAGCAGAGAAGATTTATGAGTTTGAGAAAGTATCATATCGATTAATTGTTTTGTCTCTGCTGCTTTTTCGTATTTTTGTTTATCTGAAAATTCTTTCATTTTATTTATGAGTCTGTTTAATGCATATTGATTTTTGCCGTAAAGAAATTCATAAACATTTTCTAATTCTTCATAATAACTTGTTTTATTTTTATTTATGCATGGAGCGGTGCAGCGTTCAATTTCAGCAAGAAAGCATGCCTTTTCTTTAGAAAATTCAACATCGGTACATTCCCTAAGTGCAAATGTTTTGGTAATCATTTCCAGTACAAGGTCAGCCTTCTTCCTGGATATAAACAGGCCGAAATAATCATTGCCGTCGAAATCAAAATAATTACAAATTTCAATTGCCGGGAAATTATGAGTTGCGGAAATTCTTAAAAAATATTTATTGCCGTATCTTTTTAATTGCGTATTATGCCGCGGATTTATAAGTTTTATTAATTCCGCTTCCATTAATAAGGCAATTAATTCTGTGTTTGTAATTTCAATTTTTAGCCTGGAAGCTTGCTTAACAATCTTTTTAGCTTTTTGCGGTGCGGTTTGGAGGAAATATGATTTAACCCGTTGCCTTAAAGATTTTGCCTTACCAATGTATATTATTTCATCTTTTGAATTTAAAAAGTAATAAACTCCCGGTGCATCCGGCAGCAAAGAAATATCCCTGCTGAGGTTTTCATTTACCTTTGTCTGTCGTACAATATTCTGCGGAATTGTTTGAAAGCCTATAAGTTCATCAACATTATTAATATTATGTTTGGATTTTAATTCCTTTATAATTTTAATTAATAACTTTGCCGTAACTTCGGCATCGCCCAATGCTCTATGTTCACCGGAATTTTTTAATCTTAAATGATTGCATACCGAACCTAAAGATTTACTGCGCAGCATAGGATAAAGCCGGCGTGAAAGTTTTAGCGTACAAAGATTAGTATTTGTAAGTGGTTCTTTACCACAGTACCTAAATTCTTTCCTCAGAAAGCTGTTATCAAAAGGAAAGTTATGTGCAGTAAGAATTTTATCTCCTATAAATTCAGCAATATCATTGGCAATATCTTCAAAAAAAGGCGCATTGTAAACATCATCATTTGTTATACCGGTAAGCTGAGTGATAAAATATGGTATATCTTTGCCGGGATTAACCAGTGAATGGAATGTGTCGGAAATTTTTAGATTAGATACTTTTACCAAACCTATTTCTATTATTCCGTTACGCCGGGGTGATAAACCTGTTGTTTCAACATCGACAATGCAATATTCAGCTTCGTCAACAGGTATTTGATTAGAATTATTTTTCGCCATA
>JBJKQP010000092.1:0-3096 GCA_046705105.1 Ignavibacteriaceae bacterium
GAAGCTTCCGATGTTGCAAATGCGGTTATAGACGGAACTGATGTCGTAATGCTAAGCGGAGAAACCTCTGTCGGTAGGTTCCCTGTTCGTACGGTTAAAATAATGAACGACATAATAAAAAACACGAGTAAACATATTCCGCACAAACATGATATAAAGTATGCCGTTCCCAAATCCATTGAAGAAAATTTATTTGATTCCGTAGGCAAGGCAGTGGTCTCAATGAGCGAGCAGGTAAATGCCTCGGCAATTGTAGCTTTTACTTACCAGGGAAGGACAGCAAAAAATCTTGCCAAGTACAGACCGGATGCAAAAATTATTGCCCTCTCAAACAGCTTCGATACAATGAATAACCTTTGCTTAAGATGGGGCGTAGCTTCTATTTTTATGGAGGGTATAGATAAAGAACATATTGCAATTGACAAAGCAAAAAAACTTATATTGGAAGCAGGTCTGGTAAAGGAAGGCGACATTGTAGTCTTTACAGCCGGTGCCCCCTATTCGGAAAAGAGCAGGGCTAACTGGCTGAGGTTTGAAGCGGTTTAAAAAATGGAAGATGGATAATGGAAGACGGAATATGTAAAGCAATAAATTTTATACTAATTTATTAAATCATATCATATACACATTTCCCGTTTCCAAGTCTTTCGTCTCTATGTTTATCTTTTTTCGTTCAACATTCTTCTGTTTATTCATTGACTGAAAGCAAATGATTTGTTAAATTATTTTTAACAATGTTTTGGATATTAATTCGGTAATATCATTCATCCATACACTCACACATTAACTTTTTATAAAAGAGTACGTTATAATTTTAAGAGCTGTTATGGAAGTAAACAACTTAAAGCTAGCAGACTGGTGGGAACCGGCGGAAAAGGGAAAAATACTTTGCACTCTTTGCCCGCGTTATTGTAAGATTGGTGAAGGACAGCCGGGATTCTGTTATATCAGGCAGAACCATGGCGGTAAGCTTTATACAACCGGTTACGGCAAACCCACCGGCTTTGCAATCGATCCTATTGAAAAAAAACCGCTTAATCATTTTCTGCCGGGCAGTTCAATTTTAAGCTTTGGAACCGCGGGCTGCAACCTAGGATGCAGGTTCTGCCAGAACTGGTCAATAAGCAAAGCAAAACTGGACGAATTAAATTCTTTGTATGCTTCTCCGGAAGATGTTGTAAAACTTGCAAAAAGCTATAATGTACCTTCCATTGCATTTACTTATAATGATCCTACAATTTTCGGTGAATATGTTATAGACATTTCGAAATTAGCGCACGAAGAGGGAATTAAAACAGTAATGGTTACTGCGGGATACATAGATAAAGAAGCACGCAAAGATATATACAAATATATAGATGCCGCCAACGTTGACCTAAAAGGGTTTACGGAAAGATTTTATTTTAAGCTTACCTTTTCACATTTAAAAGACATTCTGGATACTCTAAGCTGGTTGAAAAAAGAAACGGATGTTTGGTTTGAAATTACAACTCTTTTAATTCCGGGTGAAAACGATTCACCTGATGAAATAAAAGAAGAGTGCGAATGGGTATTAAAAAATTTAGATGATTCAGTCCCGCTTCACTTTACGGCATTTCATCCTGACTTTAAAATGACCGACAGGGAAAGAACCCCGGAAAGAACTTTAACTGCGGCACGAAAAATTGCATTAAAGGAGGGAATAAAATACTGCTACGTTGGCAATGTTTATAATAGAGAAGGGCAAACTACTTACTGCCCCGAATGTAAAACACCGCTTATTAAAAGAGATTGGCATTCGGTGATTTCAAATAAAATAGAAGACGGCAAATGTTATAATTGCGGGACAGCGATTGAGGGAATTTTTTTGTAATCTTCATCTTAATCTAAATTGACACATTTGGGCTATTGACAAATTATAAGACTTAAACTAAGTTTTTCCGTTAATTAACCGGTTTATTAATTATAAAATAATATTAAAAGGAGGAAAAAATGAAAAGACTTACCGGTTGTTTATTATTAATTCTTTTTGCTGCGCTTCTTTCATCCTGCAATAAGGTAAATTCACCGGACGAAAATAAAGATCCTAACGTTATTGGGGGAGATACCAATATTCCTCTTGGCCAGGTCGGGAATACTGCCTCAACAGGCTCTGTTGTTATAGGAAATAATTATTACGATATCAATTCTTCATTTCAAGTAATAAAAAATGAAGATGGTTTTGTAACAATAAAAACTTCGGCAGACCTGTCGAAGGTTCCCGGGCTTCAAGCTTTCAATAATTTTATACCTTCCGAAATGAAAGATACATCCGGGAAAATTAATACCGAAGTAAAATTGAAAATTACTTCTGAAGGTATTCAAGACTTTTTCAATAAAGATAAAAAACTACATACAATTGTAAAATACGACTGCAACGTGGGAGATCAATATAAGTTGACAAAATCCGACGGAGTAACTATTACAAGGACAGTAACTTCAAAATCAACAACCGACGACACTCCATACGGATTTATGTATATAAAAGCTATAACTGTTGAACAGGATTCAAGAGTTCCGGGTATAAAGAAATTCATATATAAAGCAAACCATAAATTCGGATTAGTTTATTTTGCAATTGTAGCTGAAGACGGTAGCATAGCAAGTATTAATATTTATACCGCAAATTATTAAATAGAATTAAGAACAATTTTCAACTTAAATATAAAGATAATAGAAGGAGAAATAGAATTAATAGACGTCTTCCCCTACTGCCCGGAAAAACTAAATTAGCCGGATGGATATTATTAATTCCGGGCATAATACTTGCGATAGTAAGATTTTTTTCCGGTATAAAAATCGGCTCGCTGGATATTAATGTATTTGCATTATATTCTTCTTTTTTCGAATCAAAATTACTTACTGTAATACAAAATAATTACACAGATGAGATGGCAGGTATTTTACTATTGCTCGGTTTATTTTTTATAGCTTTTTCCAAAGAGACAGTAGAAGACGAAAACGTAATGTTTTTAAGGCTTCGTTCTTTGCTTATTGCTGCATATATATTTTTTACGCTTCTTCTTATTACAATATTGTTTGTTTTCGGTTTCGCTTTTATAAATATTTTAATTACCG
>JBJKQP010000093.1:0-5353 GCA_046705105.1 Ignavibacteriaceae bacterium
GGAAAATTAGTAATCTTTAATAATTAAATTTTAAAAAGGAAAACCGGTAATTTTTAATGAGTAATTATTCTGTTGAAGCTATTGAATTAAATAAGACATTCGGTAGGAGACTTATATTTAAGAACTTAAATTTTAAAATTGAAAATAACGGCGTATTCGGAATTGCCGGTGCTAACGGTTCCGGTAAATCCACACTAGTTAAAATAATTGCAGGAATAATTTCGCCATCCAAAGGAAAAATAATTCATAAGGATAACAATAAAGAAATTATCGACGTAAAACTTCACAACCATATCGGGTTTGTTTCGCCTTATCTTGTTTTGTATGAAGAATTCTCGGCATGGGAAAATATGACCTACTTTGCGCAAATACGGGGTGTGGATTTTAACAAAGAGAAAATAGAAAACCTGCTAAATGAATTTCTTCTATTTGACAGAAAAGATGATCTTGTAAAAACATATTCTTCAGGCATGAAGCAACGCCTTAAGTTCATATTTGCTTTGATGCATTCTCCTAATTTAATTATTCTGGATGAACCGACCTCAAATCTGGATGATAAAGGTAAAGAATCCGTATATAAAATTATTGCTGATGAAAGTAAATCGGGAATTGTAATTATTGCATCTAACGAAAAAGCGGACCTAACCCAATGCCAACAGATAATTAGGCTGGAAGATTATAAAAACAACCGGCAAAAATAGCGGCATAAATATTGTTGCTATTTGGAATGTAAATAATTAAGAAATCCTTTTTGACCGGAAGGTCAATCTTAAAGTCCGAAAAATTCATTATTTTGAGAATAAAATATTATCTTAATTTTATTTATGTAATAAATTTATTTATAAAGTGTTATAAGAGATTTCCTATAACTGAGAAGATACTAAATGAGTGCAAAAGCATACGCTTTATATAAAAAAGATTTTAATTCGGAACTTAGAACCCGGTATGCAATAAATTCGCTTGCCATGTTTATTATTGTGGCTATTAGTATTATTTTGTTCTCTATCGGAAATGAGAAAATAAACGAAAACCTAACCAGCGGATTATTCTGGGTGGTTATATTTTTTTCCGCAATGTCCGGATTAGCCAGAGTTTTTGTTTCTGAAGAAGAACGGGGAACCAGTTTAACTTTACATCTTATAGCGGCACCCTCAACAATATTTACAGGCAAGCTGCTGTTTAATTTAATACTGGTTTTTTGTATGAATATAATAATTGCATTTCTATATTCAATACTTTTTAGTTCTTTTATAATTAGGAATTTCTCTTTATTTGTTCTTTCGTTTATACTTGGAAATATCGGATTGGCAGTGGCATCTACAATAATTGCGGCTATTATCTCAAAGGCAGGTGCCAAAGGAACATTATACCCTGTACTCTCCTTTCCTATTTTACTGCCTTTAATTTTAACTTCGGTTCAATTAACTTTGTTATCCAATCAAGGTGCCGGTTTCGCAGATGCAAAATTTGAACTGGCTCTTGTTTTTTGTTACGATGTTGTAATGCTCACAGGCTCATATATGTTGTTCGATTTTGTATGGAAAGATTAGTAAGTTTTATGTTCTTTCGTGGGCAATTTTAATTAAATTTGCGGGTAATTTTTATGTTGTGGAAAATATTCCTTTTTATTTTAATGGCCTTTGTATGTGTGGCAGGAGTTGCATTCCCTATTGTTCCTGTTCCCCATGCATGGTACCAATTTCCATTAATCCCCGGACTTAAAGAAAACGCAAAAATTATCTTCTTTCACGTACCTACTGCATGGCTTGCAGTTGTGGCTTTTTTAATGTCTACTATTTATAGTATTAAATACCTCAGACATAAAAACCTTGACGACGATGTTAAATCTTATGCTGCCAATCAGTTAGGAATAATATTTACGATATTAGCTACCATTACGGGAGCTGTTTGGGCAAGGTTTGCCTGGGGTGCGTTTTGGAGCTGGGATCCCCGTCAAACGAGTATTTTTGCATTATTATTAATTTACGGTGCGTGGTTTGCATTAAGGTCTTCAATCGAATCCGAAGAAAAGAAAGCAACGTTATCTGCTGTTTATTCTATCATTGCATTTCTTACTGTTCCGTTTTTTGTATTTATTATGCCGCGGATTATGCTGGGTTTGCATCCCGGAGCGGAAGAGGTTAGTAACGGTAAGGTTGTTGCAAGCTCCAGCCCGGTAATTGATTTTAAAATGAACGCAAACATGGAATTAATATTTTTCTTATCCTTAATAAGCTTCACAATTCTCTTTTTCTGGATGTGGCGCCTGGGATATAAATCCATAATTTACAGAGACAGAATTAATAAACAATCAATAAGGGAATAAAATTGCAAGGCTTATACCAATTCTTAAACCATAATGCAATCTATATAGTTGTAATAGTTGTATTAATAGTATGGACGGGAATTTTTTTATACCTGTACAATCTTGATAAAAGAATTAAAAATGTTGAGAAGGAAATAGACGGAGATAAACATGAAAAATAAATATATTTTCGGTGCTTTTATTATTGTTGTATTCTTGGGTTTTATGGGCTACTTATTTACCAAAAGCAATATTAAATATGAAAGTAATTTTGCTATAGTAAAAAATGAACATAAAATTGTAAGAGCTACGGGAAGCTGGATTCAAGCTAAAAAGTATGAAATTAATAAAGTGAACCAGACATTTTCTTTTTATATGACGGACAGCCACGGTAACCAGATGAAAGTAATTTATGACGGTATGATGCCGAATAATTTTGAATCGGCTAAAAGTGTTGTTGTTACAGGCCAATATAAAGACGGTTATTTTCATGCCAGCAGTATCTTAACAAAATGCCCAAGCAAATACGAAGGCCAGAACGTACAGGATGTAAAAAAGACAAAGTTGTAAATTCAGCACTTCAAAAAATCCAAATCATAAATTTTTCGATTTGTTGCAGCGTTAAGTTATTTTAATTTTTTATAGATGTAATAAACACGGGACACGATATTTATCAACCAGATCTGAGAGGCAAAAATGATTGGTAGCATTATTTTAACTATCGCTCTCGCATGCAGTATTATTGCCGTGATAATGTATTACCTCAATTACAGAGGTTACAAAAATGCACTTAATTACGGCAGGCTGGCATACCATGCAATGACTATGCTGGTTATTGTTGCCGCTGCATTGCTTGAATACTTAATGTTAACCCACCAGTACGAATTCAAATATATTTATGAATACAGCAGCAACCATCTTCCTAAGGGCTTTTTATTAGCTACTTTTTGGGCCGGCCAGGAAGGAAGTTTTATGCTGTGGCTGTTATTAACTTCCATAATCGGACTAATACTTCAATCCTATGCATCTAAACGCGGAGACCTTGAACCAAGAGTAATGTCTGTTTTTGCTCTTGCTACAACATTTATTCTGGTTATGGTATCGCCATTATTTAAAAATCCATTTGTTTATATATGGGCTGAGCCTCTTTTTATCAGCGTCAAAAATTTAAATGCATCAATTATTCATTTGCCTATCCTTCAAAACTTTTTATTTAGCGACGGCGCATCCGGCCAGGAATATGTAAAAATGAGTTCCAAGTTGTACGGTGTATTAACAGCAAACGGAATTCCGCTTAAAGATTTTATAATTGACGGGCGGGGGTTAAACCCTCAATTAACAAACTTCTGGATGCAGATTCATCCTCCGATTCTATTCACCGGCTTTTCCATGGCAACCGTTCCATTCAGCTTTGCCATGGCTGCAATGATGAAAAACGATTACAAAGACTGGGTAAGGCAGGCGTTCCCCTGGATATTAGCTACGGCAGGTATTCTTGGACTCGGTATTATGCTCGGCGGTTACTGGGCTTATGAGATGCTGGGCTGGGGCGGTTATTGGGCATGGGACCCCGTTGAAAACTCCAGTTTTATACCATGGCTTGTATGTGTTGCCAGTGTACACACATTGCTGGTTCAAAGGAAAAGCCAGGCCAAGGGTGACCATGTGGGAAGATATGCGAAGACAAATTTAATACTTGCGGTAATGATATACGTACTGGTTATTTACAGTACTTTTTTAACCCGCAGCGGCGTACTTGGCGATGCTTCCGTTCATTCTTTCGTTAACCCGGGAACTATTGTTTATTTGTTCCTTATAATTTTTGTCGGAACTTTTTTACTTTTGGGTTTAGGTACATTAGCATACAGATGGAAATATTTAACTCAATTTGAAAAAACAGATAGTAATTTACTTTCGAGAGAATTATCATTATTCACTGCCGCAGTTGTTTTGTGTGCATCTGCAACAATAATTCTTGTAGGCACTTCTGCTCCTATTTTCGGCCATTCCGTTGATGCACATTTTTATAATCAAATGCATATTCCTATTGCTATTATAATCGGTTTGCTTAACGGAGGTAGTTTATTATTAAAATGGAAGTCAACTAAGGGGCAGGATATATTAAGGAAATCAATGTTTTCTGTTTCCACAACAATAATTGTAACCGCACTTATTGTTTTGCTCGGAGGAGTTAGCGATGTAATGGTAATGTTATTAATTCTATCAACTACATTTGCCTTAATCGTTAACCTGGAAATTGTAGTTAAAATAATCCGCGGCAACAAAAAAATGCTCGGCGCTTATGTAGCACATATAGGTATTGCCGTGTTTCTTCTTGGAGTTATTAGCTCTTCAATTTTTACACGTAAAGAAGATATTGACCTTGTAAAAAATCAATCACAAGATGCATTCGGTTATAAAATGACTTTCACCGGTTATCATCCGGTAGACAATAATACAAAATATGCCTTTACTATTGATATGAAAAAAGGCAGTAGGGAATTTACCGTGAACCCCATTATGTATATCAGCGAATATAACAACGGATTAATGAGGCAGCCGGCAATTTTAAATATGCTTACTAAAGATTTTTACATTTCTCCTTTGGGTTATGATAACGGTACCTCAGATCAAAAAACTCAGGGACAAACCATTTCTTTAAACCTTGGAGAAAAAACCGAATTCGACGGTGCAAATATTTTGTATACTAATTTTGTTGCTCCCGATATGAATGCAATGGTCGGCGGTAACGGTAACTTTCAAGTTGGTGCAGACCTTACTATTATTAAGAATAACAAAACATACAGAGTTGAAGCATTAATGAAGAAAGAAGGCAGGAGCGTACATTTTGTACCGGTTGAGCTTAAAGATGCAGATCTTAAAATACAGCTTGAAAAAATTGACCCGGCTACTAAGAACGTAAGGATAATTTTTAGTAAACTAGATGATGTCGCAGTTAAAGCTTCCACTCCAAAAGAAGTTTTGTCAATCTCCGCAAGTACAAAGCCTTTTATAAATCTTGTTTGGTCCGGAGTTTTGATTATGGTA
>JBJKQP010000094.1:0-11886 GCA_046705105.1 Ignavibacteriaceae bacterium
TACCGGTTGCAAGGAATGCAAATATTCCGTCCGAATATTGATGAGTATAAATTTTTCCCAAACCCGGAATTACTGCCGATAAAACAGCGGCGGTTATTTCACTTTTATAAGGAGGATTTATTTTCCATTTATAAAATTTCTTAACGGAATCTCTGTAAGGCTTTTGAAAAGGTGCTAAGAACTTACTTACATCCGGCAAAGTTTTATCCGTAAAAAGATAAGAAAATTTATAAAGAGAATTTGCTTCATTTAAATATTTAAAGCGGGAATTTAATTTTAAATTATTGTATTGTTTTCTATACTCACTAAAATTTCCGGTTAAGAAGTAATCTTTTAGATATTCAAGTTTAGAAATGAAGTATAGTGAAGACGAATCGGGTATGGAAGAAAATCTATCTGCGGACTTATCAAACTTACCCATTTGAGAATAAGCCAATCCTAATTTGAACTCAACAGTATCGTTAAAATTTGTTGTTAAATAATTCAGGTATTGTTCCGATGCTCTTAAATAATCGCCCCGGCAAAACAGATAATTTCCGAATTTTTTAATATTGGAGGGGGAGAACAAATTTAACTTATCCGGGGATTTATTCTCCTGAGAAAATGCTGTTGAAAAAATTAAAAGTACAAGTAAAAATATATTTCTCATTCATTATTTACTACTACTGAAGGAGGTATATATTTTATTTTATTATTGTTTAATATATACAGCGACGGAGGATCGTAAAAATAACCGTTTGACGCATAAGGATAATGCCCGTTCTTCCCGAATATATCCATGTCTCTTGTAAACCTGTCGAAAAACATCAAAGTACCCTGAACAACATTGGTCATTTCAACTGACTTTAGGAAAAAGCTAGAGCATGTCGGATTAAAGGAACAATTATCTCCGTCAACATCCGAAATAAAAAACCAGTATGCATTTAGCATGGATTTAAGCATGAATCTTCCGGGGCTTGTTTCGTCAAATGAAAAATTTCGGTGTCCGAAATTATTTTGAACAGCATAAGAATAATCAGCCTTTCCCCATTTTGTCCAACCGGATTTATTATTCTTATAGTTTACCTGGGCAAATACATCCCACGGAACGGATAAAAATAGAACGGTAATTAACACAAAAATAATATTAATATTCGTCCATAAGAGCCCGGGAAATAACAATCCTTTGAATTTCATTAGTGCCTTCATATATCTCCGTAATCTTTGCATCACGTAAATATCTTTCTACAAGATACTCTCTAACATAGCCATAACCGCCGTGAATCTGAATTGCTTCGAGAGCACATTCAACTGCAATTTTAGACGAATATAATTTAGCCATTGCAGCTTCTTTATAAAACTTTTTACCGGCATCCTTTAAAGCTGCGGCTTTAAGTGTTAAAAGCTTTGCAGCGTCAACTTTTACCGCCATATCCGCAAGCTTGAATTGAATAGCCTGAAATCCGGAAATTGTTTGTCCAAAAGCTTTTCTTTCTTTAGAATATTTTAACGCTGCCTCCAAAGATGCTTCGGCAATACCGATAGCCTGTGCAGCAATACCTATTCTGCCGCCGTTTAAAGTATTCATGGCAAAATTAAATCCTTTGCCTTCTTCCCAAACTAAATTTTTAGCGGGCACTCTGCAGTTTTCAAAAGTTAACGAAGAAGTATCGGAACTTCTTATGCCCAGTTTATCTTCTTTTTTACCGTAACCAAATCCCGGCATACCTTTTTCAACTAATAACGTGGAAATTCCGTGATGTCCTTTCGCCTTATCGGTGGTAGCCATTACAAGTACATAGTCTGCGGATTGGCCGTTTGTAATCCAATTTTTTATTCCGTTAATAACATAAAAATCGCCGTCCTTATCTGCAGTAGTTTTTTGTTTTGTTGCATCACTGCCTGCTTCCGGTTCGGAGAGAGCAAATGCACCAAGCTTTTCACCTCTTGCCAAAGGTATTAAATATTTTTCTTTAATATATTCGCTTCCATATTCTTCCAGCCCGAAACATACTAAAGAATTATTAACGGACATTATAACTCCAACACTCGCATCCGCTTTGGAAATTTCAATCATTGCGAGAACGTAGCTTATAGTATCCAATCCCGCACCGCCGTATTTTTCCGGAACCATCATACCCATAAAGCCGAGTTCACCCAGCTTTTTTACTATGTCCGCAGGAAATTCGGCGTTAATATCTCGTTGAACTGACGAAGGTGCTACTTCTCCCTGAGCAAATTCCCTTGCTGTGTTTAGGATCATTTTATGATCCTCAGTTAAATCAAAATTCATGTTTATCCCTTTATGTTAATTATTACTTGTGGTAATTTTGGTGCTTAAAAAACGCACGTTGTAACAAACAACTTTTGGCTGTTTGTACTTTTAAAGTAAAAACCCAATAAGAAAATAAACTAATATTTTTTTTATTGCAATGCCTATATCACAAATTAACTGCGTCACTGATTATAAATTTTAATTTTTTGAAATCTTGTTAATTATTATATTTGCCTTATGGAAAATGGAGAATTAAAAATCGAAAACGGCCCTTCTAAACCGGGCCAAAGCAATAAAAAAGTCCAGCTTAAAGGACTAACTCTTGATGAACTAAAAAATTACTTCGCCAAAACCGGTAAGCCAAGGTTTAGAGGAGAACAGCTCTTTAACTGGATGTATAATCATCTGGCTGTAGACTGGGACGAGATGTCCAACGTTCCTAAAGTGCTTAGGAATGAACTGAGAGATACTACGGAAATAATAACTCTTCAACATGTTGATTCGGAAGTATCTCCGGAAACCGGTACGAAGAAATATATATTTGAGACAAAGGACAAACATAAAATTGAATCGGTAGTTATTCCGGAGGAAAGTAGAACTACACTTTGCTTATCAACTCAGGTAGGTTGTCCGGTTGACTGCAAATTTTGTGCAACCGGCTTAATGGGTTACAAAAGGAATCTATCTCCCGGTGAAATATTTGATCAATATCTACTCGCTGCAAAAGATTACGGTACCGATAAAATTACCAATATAGTTTATATGGGAATGGGTGAACCGCTGCTTAATTTTAATGCAACATTAAAATCTTTGCAAATCTTTGCCCAGGAATTAGCAACCGGTATAAGTCTTAGGAAGATTACGGTTTCAACTGTTGGAATTCCTCAAAAGATAAAGGAATTAGCCGACTCTCATTTAAAAGTAAAACTGGCTTTATCTCTTCATTCCTGCTTTGAAGATATCCGCTCTAAAATAATTCCTATAAACGAAAAATATAGTTTAAAAGACAATCTATATTCAATTAGGTATTATGCCAGAAGAACGGCTACCAGAATAACTTTTGAATACGTTATGCTAAAGGATATTAACGACCGCGACGAGGACATTGATGCCTTAAGTAAGTTGTGCGGAGAGATTCCATGTAAGATAAATATTATTCCTTTTAATTCATTACAGCACATGGAACCTACAGGCTTATCGGCAGAACTGGAGCCAACTCCTATGGATAGGATATTTGATTTTGTTCAAAGCCTAAGAGATAAAAACATAACGGTTATGTTAAGGGATACTCAGGGAGAAGATATCGCCGCAGCATGCGGTCAGTTAGCCATAAAATATTGACATAGTTTTTAAAGTTTTAATGAAAAAACTTTCGCATGACGAAATATCTAAGAAAAGGAGTACACTAACAACTTTACACAAGGTAAAAAAATTACCTGTTTATGTCGTCCTTAATAGTATAAGAAGCAGCTATAATGTAGGTTCAATTTTTAGGACCTCCGACGGTGCCATGATTGAAAAGCTATATTTGTGCGGTTATACTCCTTATCCTCCCGATAAAGAAAATCAAACAGGTAAAAAAGAAATTCTTAAAACCGCACTTGGTTCTACGGAAAGTGTAAAGTGGGAATACGCAAAAGATCCGAAAGATATAATAACGGAATTGAAAGATAAGGGCGTAAAAATTTGTGCTCTGGAATTAACCGACAATCCCAAAAAATATTACGAAGTTTCCAAAACGGATTTTCCGCTTTGTCTATTGGTAGGAAACGAAATTACAGGCGTATCCCAGGATTTAATTAATTTATGTGATATTTCAATTGAAATACCGCAATACGGAATTAAGCAGTCGTTAAACGTGGCGGTAGCCTACGGAATTGCAATTTTTGAACTGAGAAAAATATTCGACAACTAAAACTACTGCTTGCCCGTAAAAAATTCTTCTCCGTTATCTTTAACATGAATCATTAATAAATCCGCCCTTACCATTTTAACCAGTGTTCTGGATGCTCTTCTCTCGGAGATATTTTTTAGCCTGCTCAATTCCTTTACGGTTATCGATTTGTTATCAGCAAGAAATTCAAATACACTTTTTTCATTAGGACCAATGGTATATTTTTTTAATTGCAGATTATCGGATTGTGCTTTCATAATCCTGATCATCTCTTTACTTGCATGAATACTCTTGTCGTTAACACGTATTGTAATAAGGGCCTTGTTTATATCAAACTTATCCAGATAGTCCTGGAGCCTGTGCGGCTTATTATCGGATTCAGGTACTTCAACAACCACAACTTCTTTGCCGTACATGTCTATATAATCTATAAAAATATCCAACGGAGGCTCACAATAATTTTTTGCAGTATCTAGAATTAATTCAGTTTCGGACTTTTCACTATCGACACCTATTATCTGTTTATCATCGTCAATACCGAACAAAATATAACCACCCTTGGTATTAGCAAAAGCTATCATTTCCCTGGCAATTTTTTCAGGTGATGAGAACTTTCTTTTAAATTCACATTGAATATTTTCTCCCTCTTCAATAAGTTCTTTAAGCTCTCTTCTTTTCATCATTACTTTTTAGGAAATAAGATTACATTATGAAGCCTTGCCAGTGCAATGCCGGCTCTCCTAAGTACATAACGTGAATCGGTATTCGGTTTATGTTCCAACGGAGAAGGTATTACCGCAGCAAGACGAGCACATTCATCCATTGTAAGCTTAGACGGCTTTTTCTTAAAATATGTTTCTGCTGCTTCTTTTATTCCGAATATACCATTCCCCCATTCAATACAGTTTAAATAATTTTCCAGTATTGCTCTTTTGGAAATTTCTTTTTCCATTCTGAATGTTACCATAAGTTCTTTTGCTTTGCGCAAAAAATTTCTTTCGGTTGTAAAATAAAGATTTTTTGCAAGCTGCATTGTGATTGTACTTCCTCCCCTTATAATTCTTCCGTATCTTTTATTCTCTCGTAAAGAATTATCCAATTGCCTCCAGTCGATTCCTTTATGAATAAAAAAGGCGTCATCCTCCATGGCAATAACTGCTTTTAATAAATTAGGGTTTACTTTGTTTAATTCAGTCCAGGATTGTTTAGGATAAAATAATAAATCATGTTCCAAAGCTCTCTGCTCCATTAAAGAAGTAATTCTTGTATGAGAATATTCCAAAATAGGAATTGTAAACGAAGGGATGCTGAAATAAATTAGGAACAAAACGTAAAGAAGTAAACTATATAATTTTCTCTTCTTTACATGCGGTAAGCTTTTATTTAAAAGAAAAGCTAATTCATTTTGCGGAAATTGAGAAACAGACATTTCAATTATTCGCTTTTTAATAAAAAGGAACAGAAAAAGTTTTGGTATTAGTCCGGTATAAATTCCATAAAAATTTTAGCCGCAGCAAAAAATTGCTGCTATCTAGTTCGGCATTATTTATAATAACCTAATAATAAAATTCTATTTACTGCTGTTGAACTTTAGGACGTATTCTAATTAAAGTATCCGGATTTGCCGTATTATTTTGTTGCGGCAGTTTATTATTTAATCCGTTCTGTTTTTCCTCGGTTTTGGCTTTGGCTGAATTATTTAAATTTTCGGAAGTATTAGCATCGTTTTTTAACGCTAGTTTTCCGGGGGCATTAATAATCTTTTTGCCGGTACCTAAAGAGTCCGAACTTAGCGAATCCGTTTTAGCTGACATTAATTTAAGGGAATCTTCCTGTTCTTTTTTAAGTTTGGCTTGTTCGTTCTTAAAATATTGGAGTTCCGGCAAAACACTTGTCGCATAAACAGTACGCGGGAACTCGGTTGTAAGAGAATCGTAAATTACCGCAGCAGAATCTCTCTTATTTAATTTATTGGCAAGTATCCAGCCGGTAGCATATAATGCTTTTGCCGCAAGGGGAGATTTTTTATGAGTTTTGTAAATATTATAAAATCTCACCAAGGAAGAATCATAATTATCTTTCATTAATAATGCTTCTGCCGAATCGTACAACGGTCTGGCCGGATCATAGTTAAAGTCAATCAGAGGCTTATTTAATTTGTTGGCAGCGGCATTTACTATACTTTCCTTCTTGTAGTTATTATAAATTATTTCAAACAAGCTGTCCGCCTTTAGAGAATCATTCTCTGTTAAATAATAGCTGCCCATAGCATATAAAACTTGAGCCTGGAAAGGAGTACCGGGGTAATTAGATAAAATATCATTATAATAATAATAAGCCGAATCCGGCATATTAAATTCCGTAAATAATAAATTGCCCAATTCAAATTCCGAATTTACCAACCTCTTATTTAAAGTATCGAGCGGAAGGGTAGGCCGTTTAGGCGGAATTAACGGAGGTAATTTTTTGGCTTGGGCTTCATTTTTATTTTCTCCCGGTCTGCGTCCTATTCTGAACCTGTCATTTAATTTTTTTTCATTATTTCTATTTTGTGCCGAGTTATTGTTTGTTAAATATTCCTGATTAGGATTATTAATGTTGGCTTCATTATAGTAATTATATCTAACCGAATCTAAAATTTTATTGTACGAATCCTTTTCGGCTATGGTAAGTGAGCCCTTTTCCTGAAGCAGAACTAATTTATTCTTGAGCGAATCCCTAGCAGAGGTTGTAAGTGTACCCTTAGTCTTAAGTGTATCTAAAATATCTTTCAGTGAATCTTTATCGGTATTCGTAAATATACTCTTAGCCAGAAGTGAATATAATTTATTCTTGAATAAATCATTTTCAGCGGCTGTTAGTGTATCTATTCTATTTTCATTACCTTTATAATTAAATGCAAGTTGTTCTCTTAAATTTTCATCCTTCATTTTTTGTTCTCTTACTCTCATACTGTCCACATATGCAAGAGAATCTTTAATAAATGCAGTTGTATCAACGGTATAGAGAATTTGTTTTTTCCACTTGGCAACTTCATCCATCATTTGATCATGTTTTTTTAACAAGTCAATTTGGTCCTTTGCCTGGTTTATATAATATAAGGGTGCTGTGGATTTGATTACCTTAGTGTAGTATGTTGATGCGCTGTCAAAGTTATAATAATTATTTAGAAAAATACCGGCAAGAACATAACTAGCAATTCCGCCGCTGGGAGTTCTAACATAAGCAGTGTCAACATATTTTAATTGGTCGATTGCATCTTTTAATTTATTCATTTTATAAAGAGTAATACCGCGCTGCAAATCAACAACCGAAAGGGAATCTGCATATTTTTGCTGGCTTTTTAATTTATCAAAAATATCCAGAGCTTTTTGGTTCTGATTATCTTCACGTAAAGCCTTTCCCAGAGCAACTTCCGCCTCAAATTGAACTTCAAAGGTAGGAGAATAGTTACTTACTTTTTCAAAAGAACTTATTGCATTTTTTTCATCCTGAACCAACTCATAAAGTTTACCCATTTCATAAGAAACTTCGGCGTTAATTTCCGAATTTTTGGATACTGTTAAAAATTCGGTGCATAAGTTAATAGCACCTAAATAATTTTGCTGAAGGATATTATATTTAATTTCTTCGATAAAAGATTCCCGCGCAATATCCTCGTCATTGTTTTTGATTGCCTCTTTCCTAACATCTTTTAAGGTTGCTAATCCTTTATCGTATTGTCTTATCCGCATTTGTGTTTTACCTATCCAGAGATTAGCTTTAAGAGTTAAGGTTCTGTTTGGCTGGGTAGAAAGAAGTTCGTTAAATTTTCTTAAAGCATTAAGGTAATTAGCCTGGTAGAAAAAGCTTTTACCAAGCATAAAAAGCGCATCCTCTACAAAACCGCTGTTGGAATGAAACTGGAGAACCTGCGAGCATTTTGCAATTACTTTTTTAAGCTCGGAATTTGCATTTTGCGGGAGTATTAACGGCTTTGTAGAAAACAGATCTCTTTTCTGAGCGTTTATTTCCTTTTCTGCATTATTAAAAGCATTGGAAGCATTATAATATAAATTAAAGTAAGTAGTAAAATCCGCCCATACTCCGCAGCCGTATAACACAACGGAAACGGAAAAAACCGTTAAAATTTTAATTACATAAGAATGAATTTTATTTTGCATATAGGAAGCTAAAAAAGATTGTAAAAAAGTAAAAGGTAAAATATCCTGCCTGCGGCCGGCAACTTTTACAAAGCGTCTTTACCGGATTCTTCAGTCCTTATTCTAATTACTTCTTGAACATCATATATAAAAATTTTACCGTCGCCAACCTGTCCCGTTTTAGCACTGCGAAGAATTGCATCTACTACTGTTTCGCTTTGGTTATCCTCTACTACAACTTCAATTTTTATTTTGGGAATAAACTCAATTCTATATTCGCTGCCCCTGTAGGTTTCCGTATGCCCTTTCTGCCTTCCGTAACCTCTAACTTCGGAAATAGTTAAACCGCGGATTCCCTCTTCAACAAGAGCTTCTTTTACTTCATCAAGTTTAAACGGCCTTATAATTGCCTCAATTTTTTTCATATACCCCTTTCAATTATCTCCCATGACAATGTTTATATTTTTTACCGCTGCCGCACGGACAAGGATCGTTTCTGCCGACTTTTACGGCAACCTGAACCGGCTGAGGTTTACCGGCAGGCGGTGCACCGTCTGCTGCTGCCCTGCTTCTACCGCTCATTCCTATGTTATCCGCACTTTGTTTAATCTCTTTGAACCTGGCAACAGGCCGGCGTCTTCTGGTAGTTTGGACTTCTTCGGCAGCCTGCGGAAAGAATTTAAATGCAAACGAAACCACCTCATCCCTTATTTGTATAAGAAGTTGTTCGAATAATTTATATGCCTCAACTTTATATTCAACAAGCGGATCTCTTTGACCATAAGCCCTTAGACCAATGCCTTCTTTTAAATCATCCATTTCGCGTAAATGCTCTTTCCATTTATGGTCTATTACACTTAGCATTGCAAATCTTTCCAGCCTGGACATCAACTCGGAGCCAAGCATCTCCTCTTTCTTTTTATAAAAATCTTTAGCTGCTTTTAGAATTCTATCTACAATTCCTTCATTACCTAGTTTTTCAAATTCCACGGGCTCAAGCGGAAATTCAAACAATAAATTGTGCAGAATTGTTTCCTTAATATTATCTGCCAAAACGTTATCAAAGTTTTCATCAACAACTTCCTGAACATAATCTTCCAGGTATTCAAAAATTTCTCCTTTTAACCTGTCGCCTTCCAGGGCACGCTTTCTTCTCGTATAAATAACTTCGCGCTGCTGGTTCATTGTATCATCATACTCAAGCAGTCTTTTACGAATTGAAAAGTTGTTCTCTTCAACTTTCTTTTGAGCACGTTCCACGGATTTTGTAATTAATCTATGTTCAATTACTTCACCGTCTTGAATTCCCATTCTTTGCATTACAGAAGAAATTCTCTCGCTGCCGAACAACCTCATTAAATCATCTTCCAGGGAAAGATAAAATTTAGAAGTTCCGGGATCTCCTTGCCTGCCGGAACGGCCTCTTAACTGCCGGTCTATTCTTCTTGAATCATGACGCTCGGTACCAAGGATAAAAAGTCCGCCGCGGTCTACCACTCCTTTGCCAAGTTTAATATCCGTCCCACGACCTGCCATATTTGTTGCAATTGTAACGGCGCTAATTTCACCGGCATGAGCTACAATCTCCGCTTCACGTTGATGCTGCTTTGCATTTAATACATTATGCTGAATACCTTTTCTTTTCAGCATCCTGCTTATTGTTTCCGAAACATCAACCGAAGTAGTACCAACTAACACCGGCCTTCCTTCCTTACGCAGTTGTTCAATCTGAGTAATTACAGCATTATATTTTTCTCTTTTGGTTTTATAAATTGCATCGTTCATATCGTCTCTAATTACCGGTTTGTTGGTAGGAACGACAACAACTTCCAGCTTATAAATTTCAAAGAACTCGGCTTCCTCGGTTTCGGCAGTACCCGTCATACCGGCAAGTTTATTGTACATTCTAAAATAATTTTGAAGAGTAATTGTAGCCAGTGTTTGAGTATCTTTTTCAACCTTAACATTTTCCTTTGCTTCAATTGCCTGGTGAAGTCCGTCCGAATATCTTCTTCCCGGAAGAACACGGCCTGTAAATTCATCAACAATTGCAATTTTGCCTTCCGGGGTAACAACATACTCATCATCCTTTTCAAAAAGGGTATATGCTTTTACTAATTGGTGAATGGTATGAATACGGTCGCTGCTTTCCGAGTACCGGGCGTAAAGCGCATCTTTCTTTTTAAGTTTATCTTCGGGAGAGAGTTCGGGATCATTTTCCAATTTGCTAATTTCGGTTCCCAGGTCAGGCAGAATAAAAAAGTCCTTTTCCATTCCGCTTCCCCTGGCAAGTTCTTCTCTGCCTTTTTCCGTAATGTCAATTGTATTATTCTTTTCATCTATTACAAAATAAAGTTCGTCATCAACAATATACATGTTCTTTGCTTGTTCGCGCAGATATTCCATTTCGGTAGATTGAACCAATTTTTTATTTGCGGGTTCGCTAAGCACCTTTGCAAGTTTTTTATTTTTCGGCAATCCCCTGTAAGCTCTTAAAAGTTGAAGACCGGCCTGCGAGCTATTGTCTTTACCATCGGAATTTAAAAGTTCTTCTGCTTCCTGAACAAGCTTGGCAACAAGATTAGACTGCAGCCTAAACAGTCTCTCCACCCTGGGTTTCATTTCATCAAATTTTTGATCATCTACTTCAACAGGACCGGATATAATAAGCGGTGTTCTTGCTTCATCAATTAAAACAGAATCGACTTCATCCACAATTGCATAATTGTGACCTCGCTGAACCTGAAATTCTTTTTCAACAGACATATTATCGCGCAAATAATCAAAGCCGAATTCGTTGTTGGTACCGTATGTAATATCGCAGTTATAATGTGATTTCCGTTCGTCGGGTTCCATTGTATTTAAAATTACTCCAACGGTTAAGCCGTGGAATTTAAAAATTTCACCCATCCATTCGCTGTCGCGCAAAGCCAGGTAGTCGTTAACGGTTACAAGGTGAACTCCTCTTCCGGTAAGTGCATTCAAATAAATAGGAAGTGTAGCAACCAAAGTTTTTCCTTCGCCGGTTGCCATTTCCGCAATTTTACCTTGATGAAGTACAACACCTCCCAAAAGCTGAACATCGTAAGGCACCATATCCCATGTTACTTTATTGCCTGCAACAGTCCAGCTTTTCCCCAACAGTTTTTCGCAGGTACATTTAACAACGGCAAATGCTTCAGGAAGAAGTTCATCGAGAATTTCTTCATACTGATCACTAAGATCCTCTTCGAGTTCGTCAATCTGCTCGTGAATACCGCGCATATCCACATCTTCATCTGATTGAAGCTGCTGTTTAAGATCTTCAATTTGCTGCCTTATCCCGGCAGTATGTTCCTGAATTTTATTTTTAAATTCCTCTGTTTTGGCTCTTAGTTCATCGTCTGTCAGGTCCTTTATCTTCTCATATTCTTCTTTAATCTCATCAACAACCGGCCAGAGCTTTTTAAGGTCTTTCTTTTGTTTATCGCCTAATATTTGCTTAATAATAGTTTTCATTTAAAATGATTCTCCATTGGATATATTAACTTCAAAATTAACTATTGATGGTTTGAAATGCAATCTAAGAAATTACGGTACAATGACATATGTCTGTT
>JBJKQP010000095.1:0-15390 GCA_046705105.1 Ignavibacteriaceae bacterium
AAATGATTTTTTAGAATCTGTTTCAAAACTACCACTAGATGACCAGCTTTTGATTTCTGAAATTATTCACAAAAGAGTTATAGAAGAAAAACGAAAAATGTTGGCAGATTCGATTAAAGAAAGTAAACAGGAATATAAAGCGAACAAGACAAATAGCGGCTCTATTGATGATTTTATTAAAGATTTAGATAATGAATGATAAACTTAAATTGGTCTTCATCATTTAAAAAAGCATTTAAAAAAACAATAAGAGATGATCCTTCGGTAAATAATAAAATATTAGCAAAAATGGAATTGCTTCAACAAGATCCGTTTACACCCAAATTAAAAACACATAAACTTAAAGGAATCTTGGATGGAAATTGGGCCTGCTCTGTCGATTATGATTTACGTAAAATTTTTGATTTTGTAAAAAATTGCCTTATATAATGCAATAAATATATCTGAAGGTTACCAACCTATATCCATATTTTCTCCATTGGAGGTGATAATTTATGAATAAAAAATTTGATTGCGTTGAGATGAAACATCGAGCGGCAAGAATTATACAAAGGAAGTTATCTAAATTAACAAGAGAAGAAGAATTAGAATATTGGAAAGCTCAAGCCAAAAAATTAAGGGAAGAACAGAAGAGAATAATTAAAAAGGCGAAAGCAAAAGTATAACCATCAGTGTAACTTAGCTGCTTACTTATATGGGGCTGTCAGACTCCGATGGAGTCTATTGGATTGTAACGAGCATTTTCAAAGTGTGAGATAAAAAGATGCAAAGACTATTATAGTAGTACGATTATGTGGTGAATATTATTAGTTGACTCTTAGATTATTTTACCCTGCCGGAAATGGGTAGTTTTTATACTTTATGCGAGTAATTAATTCGGACGAAAATGAAAGCATCAATAATAAAGTTGATTTTATTATTTATTTGTGCATTTATAGTTTTTCAATTATTCTCATGCAAAGAAAAATCACCTACCGGCCCGGAAACCCAGAGTAAAAGAGCTGCATTATGGGAGCAGGACCTGGATTATTTTGCCTCACAATTAAAAGCAAAGGAATACGGATTTTCATCTCTTACATCCGTACAAAGCTTTGATAATACAATAAATAATCTTAAAGGTTCTGTTGATTCACTCCAAGATTATGAAATTTATATTAAGCTTCAACAATTGATTGCTTCTTTTCATGTTGCTCATCTTACTTCATATCCGTCACAGAAAATGACGCTTCACTTTCTTCCTTTCTTTACTTATATCTTTCCGGATGGAGTTTATATAATTGCGGCGGATCAAAATAGCTCGGGATTATTGGGCAAGAAGATAATCAGCATTGGCGGTGCACCAATTAAAACTGTGGAAGATTCGCTTAGAAAAATAATTTCGTGCGAGAATGATTATTGGTTTGAAGATCAATTACCGGGTGCGCTTAGCTGTGCGGAGATTTTAAAATATTACGGATTTACTTCAACTCTTTCCAGTGTGGATATTGAAATTGAAGGTACGGGAAAAGTAACGGTAACTTCTACAGAAAAAAATTTTAACAATATTACTGCAGGAATGAGTAGTATTCTTGCCGGAAAAACCGTTCCATTGTATTTGCAAAATCAATCAAGCAATTACTGGTATTCGTTTATTTCGGATAGTAAAGTGCTTTATATTAAGTATAATAAATGTGCTAATTCCACCGGTACTTCTTTTGCCGATTTTACTAACGGTATAAAAGATTTTATTTCTTCACACCAGGTGAATAAAGTAATAGTTGATCTTAGAAATAACGGCGGCGGAAATTCATCTATAATAAATCCGTTGTTATATTACTTACAAAGTTCTTCATTTAGTCAAACCGGTAAGTTATTCGTAGTTACAAATAGAGGAACATTTTCTTCAGCCCTTTTGAATTCAATTTCATTTAAGCAAAGCACCAATTGTATTTTGGTTGGTGAGCCAACCGGCGGTAAACCTAATTCATACGGAGAAGTTAGTACTTTTTCTCTTCCCAATTCAGGAATTGTTGTCCAGTATTGTACAAAATATTTTACGCAGATGAGTGGTGATCCCGAATCGCTATTTCCGGATTGGAATATTGAAATCAGCTCTCAGGATTATATTAATTGCAAAGATCCTGTTCTTGATTTTATTTTAAATTACAATTAGGAATTAAAAGTCTAAAACTAGCATTGAAAAAATAATATCGTTAATAATATAGTAGATGGGAATCGCAGTATTCATGATTAAAATAGTAATGCACTTTTAGTTAAATTAGGAATAGTATTTATTTTTTTTGTTATTTTATTAATAAGAATAATAAGAAGGAAAAAATAAAATATAGTTTAAACAGGAATAGGGCATAATTTAAAAATGCATTTATTAACTTCAGTAGTTATAAATTGAAGTTATTGCGGACAAAGCAAACATTTATATTTTTAAGTTACCTAGTTATAATCCCATTTTATCTAAATTCATTAGGCCGATAAGAAATGATAAATTTGAGGGAAGAAATCGTAAAGCTGCAAAGCTTCATCGACGAAACACTGCACAGTAAAACTTCCATAAAGCTGCTGGAGGCAGGCTGCGGTTCTGCCAGTATTTTGAACTTCGATAAATTCAAAGCATACATCGTTGGTATTGATATCTCGCAGCAGCAGCTTAAGCGGAATAGTATTTTGAATGAGAAGATATTGGGCGACATACAGGAGTATGAATTTCAGCCTTCCGTATTTGATGCAATTGTTTGCTGGGATGTACTGGAACATTTACCCCGGCCCCAAAAAGCCCTTGATAATTTTGTTAAGGCAGTTAAGGAAGATGGGATAATTATTCTTAAGATGCCTAACTTACTATCGTTAAAAGGCATAGTGACAAAATTTCTTCCTCATAAATTGCACATCTTGTCTTATCGGTATTTTTATGGAAGAAAGAATGCAGGCAAAGATGATGTGGGGCCTTTCAAAACCTATTTGAAGTTTTCAATTTCACCTGCAGCATTAAAAAAATTCGCGGCAAATAACGGTTTACTTGTTTCATATTTCGATACCTACGATGTTTTAGACAGCAAGTGGTTTGAAGGCAGAAAAACTGCCGGAGCTGCGTACAAAGCGATGAAAGCATTTGCCGGTTTTATAAGCTTTGGAAAACTTTCGGATACTGAATTTATGATTGTCTTGAAAAAGACAAATGGGTTTAAGTAAAAAAAATTATTCTTTTTATAAAAGAATTTATTAAATTGTAAATGTTTTAAAATCAGGGACATTACATCCGGAATAAAATTCACACTTTTTTTCATTAACAAAAACGGGGTTTTTAATGAAATACTTTCAAAGATTCACTTACCTTTTGATGTTCTTACTGCTGGCTTCTTTTGCAAATGCACAGCAAGTCGATTTATCCGCACCCATTCCTGTTGATAAAAATGTTAAAGTGGGGAAGCTTAAAAACGGCCTTACTTATTATATACGCGAAAACAAAAAGCCTGAAAAACGTGCATCGTTACGTCTTGTAGTTAATGCAGGCTCAATTCTGGAAGATCAGGATCAGCAGGGGCTGGCACACTTTGTAGAGCACATGGGTTTTAACGGAACAAAGAACTTTAAAAAACATGAACTGATTGATTACCTGGAATCGATAGGTATGAAGTTTGGACCGGAAGTTAATGCGTATACGGGTTTTGATCAAACCGTTTATATGATTGAAGTTCCGACCGACAGTGCCGAGGTTGTTGAAAAAGGCGTACAAATACTGGAGGAATGGGCCCATAATGTAAGCTTTGAAGATGACGAGATTGACAAAGAGAGAGGAGTTATTGTTGAAGAGTGGCGGTTGGGGAGAGGTGCATCTGCAAGAATTAGGGATAAGCAATTTCCTGTTCTTTTTAAGAACTCACAATATGCGGAAAGACTGCCTATAGGCAAGAAAGATATTATTGAAAATTTTAAACACAAAATACTAAGAAAATTTTACCATGACTGGTACCGGCCGGATTTAATGGCAGTTGTTGCAGTTGGGGATTTTGATTCCAAGTGGATGGAGAATATAATTAAAAAACATTTTTCAAAAATACCTTCGCCTAAAAACGAAAGAGAAAGAAAAATATTTCCCGTACCTGATAATAATAAAACTCTTTATGCAATAGCCACTGATCCTGAAATGCCGTATACTACCATCGGCATCTATTACAAACTGCCGGTTGAGGAAGAAAAAACTTTAAAAGACTATAGGAATTACTTAATCGAAAACCTTTATAATTCAATGTTAAATGAAAGGCTGAATGAGATTGCTCAAAAACCGGATCCTCCTTTTCTAATGGCGGTATCTGCCAAGGGCAGGTTCGTCCGCAGCAAAGAAATTTATTATATAGGCGGAATGGTAAAGAACGGCGGTGCGGAAAGAGGTCTGGAAGCAATGTTAACGGAAGCCGAACGTGTTAAACAATTTGGCTTTACGCAAACGGAATTGAACCGGGAAAAAGAAAAAATGGTAAGAAGGTATGAGCAGGCATATAACGAAAGAGATAAAACCGAGTCTTCGAAAATTATAAGTGAATATGTAAATAATTATTTAATTGATGAACCTATACCCGGAATAACTTATGAATATAATATGGTTAAAGATTTGCTTCCGAGAATTACATTAGATGAAGTAAACAGCTTGGCGCCGCAATATATTACGGATGAGAACAGGGTAATAATGCTGGGTGCTCCTAAAAAAGAAGGCGTATCCGTTCCGACTGAAGACGAACTTAAAGGGGTTATCAAAAAAGTTGAAAACGAAAAGCTGACTGCTTACGAAGATAAAGTTTCCAACCTTCCGCTGATTGATAAAATACCTTCCGGTTCCAAAATTGTTAAGGAAACCGAAAATGCAGAAATGAATTTTACCGAATGGACCCTTGCAAACGGTGTTAAAGTAATTTTAAAACCAACGGAATTCAAGAATGATGAAATTTTGTTCCAGGCATTCAGTCCGGGCGGGAATTCACTCGTACCCGATAAAAATTTTATTCCGGCAGAAACAGCAAGTCAGTTAATACAGCTTAGCGGTGTAGGCAAGTTTGATCTTATTGAACTTCAAAAGTTACTTGCAGGCAAAGTGGTAAAGGTTTATCCGTATGTAGGAGAACTATCGGAAGGCATAAGCGGCTCAGCTTCGCCGCAGGACATTAAGACGATGTTTCAACTTATTTATTTATACTTTACTTCACCAAGGATAGACAGTTCCGCTTATAAAGTTTATAAAGCTCGAATTAAAAGTATTCTAGCCAACAAGAGCTTAAGTCCGGAAGCTGCATTCCAAGATACTATTGCCGTTACACTTTCACAGTATAATTTAAGAAGAAAACCCTGGACTGAAGATATAATAAACGGGATGGACCTGGAGAAATCATTAGAAATTTATAAGAATAGATTTGCGGATGCTTCGGACTTTACTTTTGTACTTGTAGGTAATTTTGATAAAGATAAAATTAAACCCCTGGTTGAAACTTACCTTGGCGGTTTACCTTCAATTAACCGTAAAGAGAACTGGAAGAATTTGGAAATTAATCCGCCAGTCGGCATTATTTCCAAAGAAGTAAAAAAAGGTATTGAACCTAAAAGCATGGTAAGCATTACATTTACCGGCCCGTATGAATGGGGATATCAGAATAATTATGACCTTGAGGCTATGAGAAACGTTCTGGATATAAAATTAAGGGAAAATATAAGAGAAGATAAAGGAGGTACGTACGGAGTTTGGGTTAATGCAACAGGGCAGAAATATCCCGACCAGGAATATAACATTTCTATTATGTTCGGCTGTTCACCGGCACGGGTGAACGAACTTGTTGATGCTGTCTTCCAGACAATAGACAGCCTAAAGAATATTCCCGTTGACGATATTTATATTACCAAAGTAAAAGAAATAGAGAAGCGTCAGAGAGAAGTAAATCTTAAGGAAAATAAATTCTGGCTGAATACTCTTTACAGGTATAGCTTTTATAACATGGATTTTTCCCAATTTAATAAAGAAGAAAATAGAATTGATAACTTTTCCAAAGAAGCTGTTATGAAAACCGCAAGGAAATATTTTAATATGAAGAATTATGTTAAGGTTGTTCTGTACCCTGAAAAGTTGTAAACTTCTTTCGGGATATCAGTCAAATAAATTTGAGAAAAAATTTTGCAGTTCTCGGAAATAAAGGTATAGTGGTATAAGAAAATATGTATAACCCGATACCGCTATACCTTTACCATAAGCCAGTGTAGCCGGAACCAATTAGAAATCCGGTTAAGGTTAAGATGCCTGTTTCGTTTTTCGATTACGTTATTCGTCCGGGTACTATCGTTCAACGAAAGACGCTTTACGTTACGGGCTTGGTTACCGATTGACATTAAACAATTTCTATTCCATTTTATGCAGAATTTGATAACGAATAGATTATACATCTATATCTTAAACCGTATTTCCTTCAGATGCAATCGGTTAGATTTTAGGTGTGTTATCGTTTTACATTAACACACTTTTATTTATCTTGACAAATGTCATTCATAAAAATAATTACCCATGCTTACCCGAGATTACATACTGAGAATGATTGATGTTCTATCCAGAGCTCTTGCAAAGATTCTATTTCTTAAGGACGGTAATAACTTTAAGGAAGCTTTGCACGAACTTAACATGGCAACAAAAGAGCTTATAGGTATGGATAGAATATTTATTCACAGTGTATCCGACTCTCAACTAGTTACATTAATGGAGCCGGAAGAAAATCTTCTGTCACCTAAATGTTACCTGCTTGGAATTGTATTTAAAGAAGAAGCTGAAATTTCAAAGCAGCAGGGTAACGAAGAAGAATATATAGATTTTAACATGCGCTCGCTGTATATGTTTGTTGAGGGTATAGAAAGATCCAAGGTGATGATAGAAAAAGATCATCTTAAAAAGATTGACGAAGTGATCGACAAATTAAACAATTATGAATTACCTGAAGATATAAAAGGAAAGCTTTTTTATTATTATGAATACACCGGTAAGTTTGACAAAGCAGAAGATGTATTATTTTCACTTGTTGATGAGGATAATTCTTACCTTAATAAAGGAATTGATTTTTACGAACGCCTGCTGAAAAAAAATGATACCGAACTTGAAAAAGGAAATCTTCCCAGAATTGAAGTGGAGGAAAGTTTAAAGGATCTTTTAAACAAAAAGAGCAATTAGATTTTTTTGCTTTGGAGGGATAAGTTACATATTGAAAATTATTTATAAAACTGCCGGTAGCCATTAATTGTGGTCACTATCAGAATAAAAATAAAATGATAACTATAATCCGTTACACGAAAAGGCCGGAACCGAAAATAAAGCAACTTAGTATAACACGTTGAGTCTGTCTTCAGAAGTTGAAAGACTATTTCCTGGCAAAGGCAGGTAAAAGGTATAGCAACACTTTGCGTTATGTTCTTCTATCTTTGCTATGAATTTTTTTTTCCGTTTTATACAAGATTTTATAAGGAATAGAATATTAATTCATTCCTATTTCCTTTTAATTAAACCTATGTTAAATTATAGGAGTAACAAAAAATAAAGATTTCTTATGAAGAAATTAATTTATATATCGTGTTTTATATCCATAATCATATTATCGGGATGTTTTACCACCATAAATAAAGATAATAATGGACCGGAGTCTACATTCAATACTCTTGATAATTATGGTACATGGATAAACATTCCCGGGCTTGGTCAAGTCTGGCAACCCTCCGACGAAACAAATTGGCAGCCGTATTACGACGGGCACTGGCTGTGGACAAACAACGGCTGGATGTGGGTCGGTAACGAACCTTACGGCTGGGTTGTTTACCATTACGGGTACTGGACTTATGATAATTATTACGGCTGGATATGGGTTCCAAGTTATGACTGGCAGCCTGCAAGAGTTAGATGGTATTATTCAAACGGTTATGTAGGATGGGCACCTTTGCCGCCACCCGGTTTTAGATCAAAAGAAATTTACAATAAAAATTATATACGCAAGACGTGGGTAGTTGTCCCTGAGAAAAATTTTATTAATAGGGATGTCGGCCGTTATAGGACTCGAGATGTGGAACCGGGCGGTGAATATATTAGAAATAATAGCGGCGAGCGTTCCCCCGATGTTAGAAATATAGAGAGAGCATACGGAAGAAGAATAGAGCAGGTTAAACCTGAAAAAGAACCGGTTAAAGAAGGTAATAGAAGGAAATACCGCGTAAGGATACCGGAGCAAGCCAGGCAAAATGAGATAAACAGAAATAATCAGCCTGTAAATCCCGTACCTGTACCATCGCCGCCTACTATAAGAACGCCGAGGCCGGAACCTGCAAAGCCGTCAAAGCAGCCGGAACCTGCAAAGCCGTCAAAGCAGCCGGAACCGCCGCCTAGGATACCACCGCCGCCTAAGCCGGAAGTAAATAAAAATACACCTGGCAGGCCCGCAAGGCCTAATCAACCTGAAAAGGTAAGAAAGCCTGAAAACGGCAGGAATGAAAATTCAATTAGGAACGAAGGAAGGAAAGAAAAGAACAGCAATAGACCTGAAGCTATTAAGCAAAATGAAAATGGAAATGTTAATAAGCGAGATGAAAAAACTGCACAAAAGGATAGGAATAAAATCATAAAAAAAGATGAGAAAAAGGTCGAGAAGAAAAATAACGGTAAACAAAGCGGAAAGGAGATAAGAGCAAAAGATTCCGGAGTGAAAAAGGAAGTTCCTAAAAAAGAAAGGAAGAATAATACTATTCGTTAAGGAAATATTGAAAAAATAATCTTAGATAATAATTGTAAAAGGGAATATGATTAAAAAGACAGTTTTCTTTTTATGTGCTGTTATTATTGTTTCAAATTATATTTATGCACAAGATTTTAATCTCTGGGGAAAAAAAGATTCCCTGGAAGTCTGCAGTAATTCAAGCCTGGATTTAACCGTAAATAATTACGGAATTAGTTTCGGTAATTCAAAAAATTTAAATGGTATAAGATTTAATACAGTTGACTGCGGTATTGAAAATATAAACGGGATAAATATAACATTTTGGAATCCAAAGCATAATCCGGGCTCAACAATAAACGGAATTGCAATTGGTGTTGCGCCGGAAGCTTCTACAATAAACGGTTTAAGTTTTGGCTTAGTTGCCCCGGTTTCGGAAAAGAGGCTTAACGGAATTAACATAGGTGGAGTGGCAGTAGTATCTTCCGGTAATGTTACAGGACTTAACTTCGGCTCTATTGCAGTAGTTGCTCAACAGAGAGTTGAAGGATTGAACATTGGCGGTTTGGCGGTAGTTGCACAAAAAAGAGCAGAAGGATTAAACATAGGCGGCATGGCTGTTGTCGTTCCCAACGGTGTAGCCGAAGGAATAAATTTTAGCGGGCTTGCAACAGTTGCAAACGGTGGAATCAGGGGACTTAACTTCAGCGGGCTGGCATTGGTTTCTCAAAAAGGTATTAGCGGAATAAACATTTCCGGATTAGCAACTGTGGCTGCCAAAGGTCAAATGTACGGACTTAATATTGCCGGGCTTGCTCTTGTAGCAAATGAAGGATTAAGCGGTGTAAATTTCGGCGGACTGGCAGTAGTCTCCCAAAAAAATATTAGAGGAATAAATTTCGGTGGTTTAGCGGTTGTATCGGGAGGTGAAGGAAATATATCGGGGATAAATATTAGCCTGGGTACAATTGAAAGTAAAAAAAATATAGGAGGCATAAACATTACCGGTTATAAACTAAAGTCCAATACATTATCAGGCCTAAATGTCAGCGTAATAATGTCTATTGCAGAAAATCTAAGAGGTTTTACCTTTGCCGGTTATAATGAATACACAAATCAAACCGGGATATGCATAGGTTTATTTAATATAGCTGATGTTTTACACGGTATTCAAGTAGGAATTATTAATGTTGCAAAAAATAATCCCGTACTGTTTAGAGTTCTACCGGTAATAAATTTTCATTTATAAATTAATACATAAGGAATTTTATTTGTTATGGATTTTAAAGAAATAAAATTAAAGTTGATGAATCAGAATATGTTACTTTTACCGTCGGATGATCTTGATGTAATTTTGTCTAATACGGAAGTTATTGACGATAAGGATACTTTGATGAGTGATCATATAAGAATATTAAAAGATAACGATGCGGTATTTGTTCAGGAAATAACTAATAAAAACGAACTTTCGATTAGGAAAATGGAATCGGCTGCAGAAGCCGAATTGTTTGTTGAAAAAAGGATGGAAACGTATGAAAAAATGTGGGACGGATGCGGATGTAAAGTAAACTATTATGAATGATAATCTAAAGAGCAACTCTATGGCAGAGAATCTCTTAAATATACCTCACATACTGGAAACGGAAAGAACTATTATTAAACAATATAGAGAAGGGGATGGTGCGGTTTTTTTTGAATTGATACACGAAAATAAAAAGCGTCTTGTCGACAGCTTCCCTCTAACACTTACAAATACTTCAAACGAAATTACGGCAGAACTTTATATTCAAACTAAAATTGTAGAGTGGTATGAGCAAAAATCTTTTTCATTCGGAATCTGGACTAAAGACGGAATAAATTATATCGGGCATGTAAGTATTAAAAACATAGATTGGGTAATTCCAAAAGCAGAACTTTCTTATTTAATATCCAAAGATTATGAAGGAAAGGGGATAATGAAAGAAGTATTAATTTCAGTTATAAAATTTTGTTTTGATGAACTTAAGATGAACCGTCTCTATGCAAGGGTAATGACAAATAATGAAAGAAGCTTTAAACTTGTGGAAAGATGCGGCTTTATCAAGGAAGGCAATTTAAGAATAGACCACAGAACATATGACGGCAAACTTGTAGAATTTACTTATTTACGGAATGACCTTGAAAGATTATAAAAAGCTTTCCTTTCGATAAAGAGGCTTTGTGAAAATTGTAAAAAGAAACTCTGTTTTGTGTAAAACCTGCAAATACTTTCAAAATTTACATTGGCGATTCGGAGAATCGCCTTACAAATAGTTCTTCACGCAGCCTCTAAATCGAACGGCAATTGATTAGTTTTGAAATATTAATTTTTGCCGTATTACTTTAAAATCGGAATTATTTCTCTTTGTCTTTCGCCTCCTGTTGCAATTACTTCACCGTTCGGTTTTATGAACACATCGATTTCCGATCTTACGCCGAATTCCGGCTGGTAAATTCCCGGTTCAATTGAAAAAGAGGTAGAGGGAAGCAGAAGCCTTTCATCTTTTGTTTCGTAATCATCCATATGGGCACCGCTGCCGTGTATTTCCGTTGTAATTGAATGACCGGTTCGGTGGAAAAAATATTGGCCGTACCCTGCTTTTTCAATTACATTTCTGCATGCGTCATCTACCTCGTAGCCTCTTATTTCTTTTCCTTCTTTAAACCTTTCGGCAACAAGGTTAAACGCAGTATCACGTGCTTCGGCAACTATGTTAAAAATTTTAACATATTTTTCAGGGACTGAATCGCCCATGTATCCGGTCCATGTTATATCCGCATAAACGCCGTTCGCTTTCTTTTGTTTAGCCCAAAGATCGATTAAAACAAAATCGCCCTGCTTAATATCCTTGTGATGATCTTTATCGGGAGCATAATGCGGGTTGCCGCTGTTTTCGTTTACGCCCACAATTATAGGTGGTTCGGTTTCATAATTTCTTTTAGAAATTTCATTATCTATAAACATCTGTACATCGTACTCTGTTAGTGTAGTTCTGGCTAAAGTATTTTCTTTAATAAATTTGAATGCGTCTTTTGCAATTGTAGTTAAATCGTTTGCAACGGGAATGTTATCCCGGTATTGTTCCTCTGTCCATACAGCATCAAATAGAGAGATAAGATCACCGCTTGTTACAACTTCAACTCCGTAAGATTTAATTTGCTCTATAGTTCCCGCATCAACTTTTGAAACATAAGGAATGGCATTTAACGGGGAATATTCCATTGCAATTTTTTTAACGCCGCTTAATGTTTCTTTGAGATGATTGGAAAGTGATGAGTGGCTTGAGTATTTAAGTTGTGTACCGGGCAGATGATCCAGATGGAACGACTCGATTGCATTTACTATTTTTGACGGTGTCCCTTGTCTGGGAATAAAATAATAAAATCTTCTTGTAAGGTGAGTCTCTTTTGGTATATCCAAAATATTAAGTGCAAGATCGTTTGAACCTCTAAAGTCGTATAACAACCAGCCGTCCAAATTCATTTTTGAAATAAGATTTTGAATTTTATTTAGATTAAATTTTCCCATAATTTCCTCCAAAGTATACATTAATATTTAATAAATAAACTTATTGATTAATGATCAAAGATAATATTTACTGTTGTGTTTTCTTTCACAGTACTACCTATAGAAAATTGACCTCCGTAAACCTCTTTAATTTTTTTTTGCAATATTTAAACCAGGTACGGGGTCTTGCTGATAGTAAATTTTTCTATCGAACTTTATGAAGCAATTTATTTTTGTAATTGAATCTTCGTTTTCAAAACGAAAAATTCTTATCACTAGCATTGCTTTTCCGGTTAAATAGCATATAATAATTTAAAATAAATATCCGTTATTAAAAAATTATTAATGATTTTTTTTATTATTAACAATTGTAGTTTAAATTATAATGGATGAAAAATTCAAATTTATTTAAGAGCAGAATGAATCTAATAGAAATTGTTAAGAAAAAATACGAAGAACTTTTTAGCGAAAGTCCGTTGATTTTCCGTTCACCGGGTAGAATAAATTTAATAGGTGAACATACCGATTATAACATGGGATTTGTTTTGCCTGCTGCAATTGATAAAGCAATCTATTTTGCTGTAAACAAAAGGAACGATAACATATGCAGTATATTTTCCATTGATATGAATGATTCGGTGGAATTTACTTTGAATAATATTGTTAAGCAGGATAAGCAATGGCCGAATTACTTGCTCGGTACGGTTGATCAGTTTGTTAAAAACGGATTTAAAATTTCCGGTTTCAATTGCGTTTTCGGCGGAGATATTCCTATCGGAGCCGGGCTGTCATCATCTGCTGCATTGGAGGCCGGTCTTGCATTTGCGATTAACCATATTTTCAAACTTAATATCGGTAAGCTGAATCTTGTAAAGTTTGCACAAAAAGCCGAAAACGAATTTGTGGGTGTTCAATGCGGAATTATGGATCAATATGCTAATATTTTTGGTAGCGCCGGAAATGTATTAAGGATCGATTGCCGTAGTCTTGAATATGAATATTTCCCGTTTGAATATGAAGATATTTCCGTTGTCCTTTTCGATTCAAATGTATCACATTCGCTTGCTTCTTCGGAATACAATAAAAGAAGAAAAGAATGTAGTGAAGGTGTAGCTTTAATCAATGATGAATATAAGGATGTAGAAAGTCTCCGTGATGTTTCCGTGGAAATGCTGGCGGATTTCAGATCAAAAATAAATGAGAGAATATATAAACGATGCAAATATGTTGTTGAAGAAAATGACAGGCTTCTCTTAGCATGTAATGCTCTAAACGAACACGATTTAAAATTATTCGGATCATTAATGTATCTTACTCACGAAGGATTATCCAAAGATTATGAAGTTAGCTGTAAAGAGCTGGATTATTTAGTTGAATTGACAAAGGGAAATCCTGCAATATACGGTTCAAGAATGATGGGCGGCGGGTTTGGCGGCTGCACTATTAATTTGATTGAAACCGGTGCGATTAAATCTATAAGTAAAAAAATTGCCGAACTATATAAAAAGAAATTCGACCGTAATGTAAAAACTTATGTTACTAAAATTAGCAGCGGAACAAATTTAATTTCAATATGAAAATGAAAAACTTTGAACTGCATAATCTGCCTCATAGAAGGAAAAACATTTTAACCGGTGAGTGGATACTTGTTTCACCTCAGAGGACACAGCGGCCCTGGGACGGTGACATTACAGCACCGGATTCCGGGCAGCGCAATAAGTATGAACCGGACTGTTATTTGTGTCCCGGTAATAAGCGTGCAAGCGGTAATGTGAATCCTAAATATAAAAATACTTTTGTATTTACAAATGATTTTCCTGCGCTAATAAAAGATGTACCGGGTAAAAAAATAAATATGAAAAATCTTTTAATTGCTAAAGGTGAAAGCGGTATTTGTAAAGTTCTTAATTTTTCCCCCAGGCATGATTTAACTCTTGCAGAAATGACGGAAGCCGATATTGAAAAAGTAATTATCGAGTGGCGAAGAGAATATAAAAATCTTTCTTCAATCAAAGGTATAAATTATATCCAAATTTTTGAAAACAAGGGTGCAATAATGGGGAACAGCAATCCGCATCCTCACTGCCAAATTTGGGCGCAAAAAAGTATTCCCGATGAACCCGCCAAAGAGCTTAAGCAGTTTAAAAAATATTTCGGAAAGAATAAAAGAACTATTTTAAATGATTACCTAAAACTTGAATTAAAGTTAGGCGAAAGAATTGTTTACGTTAACGATTCTTTTGTTGTATTGGTTCCCTACTGGGCAATCTGGCCGTTCGAAAGTATGATTATTTCTAAAAGAAAAATTACGAGTATCCTTCAATTCAAAAAGAAAGAGGAGAAAGATTTTGCAAATGCATTAAAAATATTAACCGCAAAGTATGATAATCTTTTCAAAACATCATTCCCGTATTCTTCAGGCTTGCATCAGGCTCCGGTTGAAGGTGAGGAACATAAAGAATGGCATTTCCATATGCATTTTTATCCTCCGCTGTTAAGATCGGCAAGTATAAAAAAATTTATGGTCGGTTATGAAATGCTTGCCGAACCACAGCGAGATATTACTGCCGAACACAGCGCTAAGGTTTTGCGGGAATTATCCGGTATTCATTATAAAAATGGGTAAATAATTACATGTTATCTTCATCAGATCCATTCTTTCAAGTGATTTTTATCCTATGAATTCTTAATAAGAATTTTTTTATTTAAGACCATATTTTTATCTTTGTAACTTAGTTAGTTTAATATAGGCGCGTTCGTCTAGTGGCTTAGGACGCCGCCCTCTCAAGGCGGAGATCGCGGGTTCGAATCCCGCACGCGCTACCAAAAGTATACTTTGAGTGAATACGCTATGAAGCTATATTACGCTTATATACTTAAAAGTAAAAGAGATGGTACGTATTACTATGGGTCCAGCCAAAACATAGATACAAGAATAAAAACACATAATTTAGGTAAAGAAAAGTATACTAAAGGACACATACCATATAAACTTCATTTTTATGAAACATTCTCAACAAGAGCAGAAGCATATGCAAGGGAGAAATATTTTAAATCGATAGAAGGTTATCGTTGGTTAAAATCGAAAAATATTATTTAAAGAAAGAATGGAGATCGCGGGTTCTCCCGAAGGGACTCCTTTGGAGGAAT
>JBJKQP010000096.1:0-13103 GCA_046705105.1 Ignavibacteriaceae bacterium
ATGTCGGACATGCCGTTGACTGGCAGGAAATTATTATTCACGGCGATATTAATTCCCAGGAATTCCTGGTGTATTATGTAAAAAATGATATTGTTGCTGCTGCCGCCGGAAATTTTAGGGATAAAGATATTGCAGCAATAGAAGAGTTAATGAGATTAGATAAAATGCCCTCACCAGACATGCTGAAACACGATTCAATAAATCTTCAAAAGCTTATTGAAGAATAAAATGAGTTGCTTTGAACATAATTACAAATTCTTTTGGTAATTTTACTTAAGAATTCTTACATTCTAATGTAATTTTTTAATTACATTCTTAAAGTTGGCTTAATAGTAATTATCAATTTAAAATTTAGTAACAATAATTCACATATGTGCTATCTTGTCTATTGTTATAAAAAAATTGATTATTAGTCAGTCTCTTTTATTACAGGCATTTCAAACTAAAGCCTGCTCTGCAGCAAATTAGAAAGGCATTATTAAATGTATACTGCATTAATTCTAGTATTAATAGCTATTGCCGCATTCTTCTTTATTACCGGTGCACAAAAGAAAAAGCCGGTAAAAGTTTTTATCGGGCTGGTAATAGGAATATTAACATTTGTTTTTTTCTGGTTTATGGGGTTTTGGGGCGAAGTCCTATGGTTTCAACACCTGGGATACGGAAGCCGCTTTTGGACGGTTGTTTATTGGAACATTGTTTTTGCAATAATTGCCGGTGTGTTTGCATGGGTATTTTGTTTCTTCCTTACTTACTCTTTGGATAAAAAGCATAAAGTGTTAAGGCACGGTACCAGGCTTCTTGGTTTATTTATCGGTGCTTCATGGGGAGTAACTAACTGGAGTACTATCTTACAGTACTTTAATCGAGTTTCTACTGGATTGAAAGACCCTATTATAGGAAAAGATGTTGGTTTCTATCTTTTTTCCCTCCCGTTTCTTGAATTACTTTATAATTTGTTATTCTTATTATCATTAATTTCAGTAATTGCTGTAGTAATTGCCCTCTTCGTTCGCTTCGAAGAAAATAATTTTGTCCTTTATTTCCCGAATCCAATCGATGTAAATATAGAGAAGTTTTATTCTCCTCTTTATTTAAATGCATCGGTATTTATTTTTATAATGGCTATTGGCGAATGGCTTGCCAGGTATGACCTTATGTATTCAACAACCGGAGTTGTTTCCGGACCAGGATGGACAGACGTAAACGTTACTTTACCGGCATACGCCGTTGTTACGATAATAATGATATTGATCGGATTAAGCCTGCTCATTTCACCTTCAAGGAAAAAGATACAGAAATTCTTCTTTAAAAGATTTAACGTGGTTCAGGAACGCTCTCACGGATTAATACTAATTAGTACTGCTGTTGTATTAATTGTTATTAATTTTATTGCTATAACTGCACTACCCGGGGTGTTTGAATGGCTCTTGGTACAGCCTAACGAAATTACTTATGAAAAACCGTACATTTCCAACAACATAAAATATACGAGAATAGCTTATAAATTGAATAATATCAAACTAAAAGAATATCCTATGAGCGGTACTTTTAGTAAAAGCGTAGTTACCCAAAATCCGGGTATTTTTAAAAATATTAGGCTGTGGGACTGGCATGCACTTGATGCTGTTTACAGGCAGTTCCAGGAATTCCGGCTCTATTATGAATTTTCCGATGTGGATGTAGACCGTTACAGGTTTGACGGACAATACCGCGAAGTAATGGTTTCCGCAAGAGAAATGAATTTGGATAACCTTTCGGCACAAAGTCAAACATTTGTAAACGAACGTTTTCAGTACACACACGGTTACGGCCTGGCAATGTCTACCGTAAATGAATTTACATCTCAGGGTCTTCCCCACATGCTTATTAAAAATATTCCTCCCCAAAGCGAATACCCTTCATTAGATGTTAAACAGCCGAGTATTTATTACGGCGAATTAACAACCACACCGGTTATTGTTAATTCTCAAGAAAAAGAGTTTGATTATCCCAGCGGTACCGAAAATGTTTACACAAGATATAAAGGCACCGGAGGAGTACGCCTTTCAAGCTTCTGGAGAAAGTTTTTATACGGCTGGAAGTACGACGGTACAAAGTTATTATTCTCGGATTATCCAACCGATTCAAGCAGAATAATGTTTCATCGCCAGGTACGACAAAGAGTTGAACTGCTGGCTCCTTTCCTAAAGTATGATAAAGATGTTTACATTGTAGTTGCAAACGGTAAATTGTACTGGATGCTTGATGCTTATACAACCTCGCAATATTTCCCTTACAGCGAGCAGTCCAACAGTTATATTTCCGGGATAAATTATATAAGAAATTCCGTTAAGGTAGTTATAAATGCTTATAACGGTAAAGTTAATTTTTATATAATGGATAAGAATGATCCTATTATTAAAGTATGGGATAAAATATTTCCGGGCCTTTTTAAAACCGAAGCTCAAATGCCAAAGGCCTTGTTTGCTCATATTCGTTACCCGGCTGATTTACTTTTAATACAGGGACTAATTTTTGAAAAATATCATATGACCGATCCGACTGTGTTTTATAATCAGGAAGACTTGTGGACCAGGGCAACTGAAAAATATTACAGCTCAACACAGCCGGTAGAACCTTATTATATTATGTGGCAGGTTCCCGGTACCAACAAGCCTCAATTTATTGTAATGATGCCATTTACACCAAAAAACAGGCAGGTACTTATCGGATGGATTGCAGGTCTGTGCGATCCGGGAGATTACGGTAAGTTAATTGCATATCAATTCCCTAAAGATAAAACAATTATTGGCCCGCAGCAGGTAGAAACAAAAATAGACCAGGACAGTTTCTTGTCAGGTCAATTAACGCTTTGGGATCAGCGCGGTTCCAATGTAATACGAGGTAATGTCTTGGCAATTCCTGTAAACAATACCCTGTTTTATGTCGAACCAATTTATCTGCAGGCTGAGACATCAGCTTATCCCGAGCTTCAACTTGTTGTTGTTATGCAGGGAAATTATATGAGCTATGCAAAATCTTTCGATCAGGCTTTAAGCGGATTGTTTGCACAGATGGCGGGGACACAACAGACACCAAATTCTGAGAATGTTTCCATGAAAGAGCAGCAATCATACGCACAAAAGCCGGGTGTTAAACCTATAATAATGTCCTTGCAGCAGCAAATTCAAAGCGCTAACGATGCTTTTAACAATTACTTAATGTATTCCGGGCAGAAGAAATTTAACGAGGCTGCCAAAGAACTTGAAAAATTACAACAGGCGTTGCAGCAGCTTTCTAATCAAAGACAGAAAATAGAAACTAAAAAATAATTCAAATATGTGAGACTCACTTTTTATTAGAATTAATAGATTTTTAATTAATTTAAAAGTGAGTCTCGCTTCTGTAAACTCCCCATGTGATGCTTAAGGCACAATCTTTCCCGTAATATTTTATTTTTATACTTACTAAACTTTAATATTATTAAGCGGATATAATATGGCAGGCTTAAAAAAGATTACTACATTGTTTCTTGACATAGGCGGTGTGCTTCTTACAAACGGATGGGACAGACGTGCGAGGCATCTTGCGGTTAAAACTTTCAATCTTGATGAAGAAGAAGTAAACGAAAGACACCATCTTACATTCGATACTTATGAAGCCGGTAAGTTAAATCTTAACGAATATATGAACCGAGTAGTCTTTTATGAGAAACGAAATTTTACTAAGGAACAGTTTAAAGAATTTATGTTTGCTCAATCAAAACCGCTTCCGGAAATGATTGAACTTATTTCCGGGCTTAAAGAAAAATATAAATTAAGACTTACAGCGGTAAGCAACGAAGGACGCGAATTAACCGAATACCGGATAAAGCAATTTAAATTGAATGAATTGTTCGACGCTTTCGTTGCTTCCAGCTTCGTTCATTTTAGAAAACCGGATGTGGATATTTATAAAACCGCACTTGATATTTCCCAGGTAAATCCTGAAGATGTTCTTTACCTAGACGACAGGCATATGTTTATTGAAGTAGCCGATACTCTCGGCATAAACGGAATCCATCATCAAAAATATGAGACAACAAAAAATGAATTGGATAAGAGAGGATTAGTTTTGTAAGTCTTTTGAAAAAATTTTCATTTGAATTTTAACTTCGTGGGTCAACTTGCCAAGTTGATCTATCGTTAATTTATATGGAGGCAATATGATTTCGGCAGTAAAACCTGAAACTACAATATTAATTATTTTTGGAGCAGGCGGAGATCTTGCATGGAGGAAAATAGGTCCGGCAATGTACAACCTTTATTTGGATGATTGGCTGCCGGAAAAGTTTGCCATCATTGGCGTTGATATAAAAGAATTTTCAGACGACCAGTATAGAGATCGTATTAAAGACGGTGTAGATAATTTTTCACGCAGAGGGAAATCCAAAGATGAAGATTGGAAAAAATTTGCCCCGGCAATAAGCTACCAGAAGGCGGATTTTACCAGCCCGGAAAGTTATAAGAATCTTTCGCTTCATATCAACTCAGTCGAAAAACAGCTTGGAGGAAAATCCGAAAGAATTTTTTACATGGCAATACCTCCCAGCTTTATAGAAACTATTGCGGAACAGCTTGGTAAATCAGGTATAGCTTCAGATAAAGAACATGCAAGGATAGTTGTTGAAAAACCATTCGGGCATGACCTTGAGAGTGCGAAAAAACTCAATAGAATTATCTGCAGTATCTTCGATGAAAAACAAATCTACCGTATCGATCATTACCTTGGTAAAGAAACTGTTCAGAACATGATGGCCTTTAGGTTTGCCAATGCATTGTTTGAACCGATATGGAACCGTAATTATATTGACCACGTACAAATAACTGTTGCCGAACAAGTTGGTGTTGAGCACCGAGGAGATTATTATGATAATGCAGGCGCACTAAGAGATATGATACAAAATCATCTTCTGCAGCTTTTATGTTTAATTGCAATGGAGCCTCCGGTTTCTTTTAATGCAGATGAAGTTAGAAATAAAAAAGTTGAAGTGCTAAGAGCAATTAGGAAATATCATCAGGACAAAGTTATTAATTATGCTGTCAGAGGCCAGTATGGGCAAGGATGGATTGAAGGAACCAAGGCAATTGATTATAAGTCTGAACCCGGAGTAAACCCGGAATCGGGAACCGAAACATTTGCAGCGATTAAATTCTTTGTTGATAACTGGCGGTGGCAGGACGTACCGTTTTATGTAAGGACAGGCAAAAGAATGCCGGAAAAGATTTCGGTAATTACAATTCAATTCCGTCCTGTACCTCACCGTGCTTTTCCAGCCGAATCTATTGAGAACTGGCAGCCCAATAGACTTATACTGAATATTCAGCCTGAAAAAGGAATAAGACTTCGTTTCCAGGCAAAGAGACCCGGCTTAAAAATGCTGATGAACCCGGTTGATATGGCTTTTAATTATGAAAGCTCTTACAACTCTGAGCCGCCGGAGGCATATGAGACTCTTATTCTGGATATTATGCTTGGCGATGCAACACTATTTATGCGCGGCGACCAGGTAGAAGCCGCATGGGAAGTTGTTATGCCCATATTAAATTTATGGCAGTCATCCTCATCTCCGGATTTCCCAAATTACGCTTCCGGAACGTGGGGACCGGAAACCGCCGAAGCTTTAATTGCGCGGGACGGTAAGAACTGGCTAATACTCCCGCTTAGAACACAAGAACAAAAATGATAAAAATTAATGAAAGGGGTTATATATGAGAAAACAAAAAATTCCTCTTGGAAAAATAATCGGAATACCCGTATCCCTGGATTACACATGGTTTTTAATTTTTGCGCTCTTATCATGGACTCTTGCGGCAAATTACTTTCCGCACCAATTTAAAAATTGGCCCGAAGCCGAATACTGGATTGTTGGAATTATTACATCGATAATGCTTTTTGTAAGCGTTCTTTTGCATGAACTCGGTCATTCGGTAATTGCAATGTCTTACAAAATAAAAGTTAAGCAGATAACTTTGTTTCTATTCGGCGGAATAGCTGAAATAGCAGGCGAGCCGCCCAAAGCTTCTGCCGAATTTTGGATAGCTATTGCAGGCCCCATTGTAAGTTTTCTTTTAGCTGTTGTATTTTATTTTTTGCAATCATTTTTTACCAAAGTAGTTTCTTTATATGCCCTATTTGAATATTTGGCATATATAAATTTTGCATTGGCAATATTTAATTTAATTCCGGGTTTCCCGCTAGACGGCGGTAGGGTTTTACGTGCAATTGTCTGGGGTGTTACAAAGAATTTAAGGAGAGCAACTTACATTGCTGTTATTGTAGGAAGGTTCTTCGGCTTTTTGTTTATCTTTTTCGGTGTGCTTCAAATTTTCGGCGGAGACATAGGAAGCGGATTATGGATAGCCTTTATAGGATGGTTCCTGGAAAGCGCATCTATGTCCCAATTGCAGCAGCAATATTTGCAGGATCACCTTGCCGGTCATACCGTTTACGAAGCAATGAGCAGGAACTTTGCAATTATCCCCGGCGATTCAACAATTCAGGAAGTTATGGATAACCACATTTTAGGAATCGGCAGAAGAAGTCTCCTTGTAAAAGATGATGATAAGTTTGTTGGAATGCTTACTCCTCATAGGATAAAAGATATCTCACAATCTAGATGGTCTTCAACTTATGTAAGTGATATAATGATTCCCGAACCTGAAACCGAAAAAGTTGACATTGAGTTTCCTTTATGGGATGCTTTAATGAAGATGGATAAAGACGGAGTAAACCAACTGCCTGTTACTGAAAATAACGAAATAATAGGAGTATTAAGCAGGGAAAGTATAATTACTTTTTTAAGCTCGCACCGGGAGTTTAAGAGCAAAGGGATATTCGGGATTTGATAAATTTGCTCCGGGTACTAATCTAATTGTTATATTGCTGAATTGTTATTCTGTTTTTATTTTTTATAAATTTCAATTCCAAATTATCATATCTTGGTTAAATCTTAAAAAAGAGGAGATATGGAGAAACATCACAAAGAATCAATTAATAAATTTTTAGAGATTTATAAAAATGACTCATCAATACTTGCAATACTTTTAGGCGGATCTATTGCACACGGATTTGCTCAATATGATTCGGACATAGACATTCTGTTACTTGTAGAAACGGACGAGTATATAAAGAGAAAGGCATCTAATAAATTGGCTTTTAGTCTATGGGATATTTGTACTTACGAAAACGGCTACATCGATTGTAAAGTTGTCGATATGGATTTCTTAACAAAAGTATCAACATTCGGAAGTGATGCTGCAAGGTATGCTTTTAAAGATAATAAAATACTCTTATCAAGGTTGAATAATTTACCGGATATGTTGGCAATAATATCTGCTTTCCCTTTGGACAAAAAGGATGAAAGAAGAAATAGATTTGCTTCTCAATTACTTGCGTGGAAGTGGTATTATGGTGAAGGATTAAAAAAGAAGAACAAATACATTGTGTTTTTATCATTACAAAAGATAGTATTATTTTCATGTAGAATAATTTTAAATGAAAATGAAATGTTATATCCATATCATAAATGGATGCTGGAAGAACTTAAAATTGCGGGAAGAAAACCAACGGAAGTTTTAGACAATATAAATGAACTGTTTGAAAGCCATACACTCGATAAGGTAAATAAATTTTGCAAAGATATATTGGATTTTATAAAGTATGATGAAAAAACAGTCGATTGGCCGAATTATTTTCTTAAAGACAGCGAACAAAACTGGATAAACCATGAGCCGCCGGTTGATGATTTATGATGAATAGTATCCTCAATAATATTTTTGTTTATTCAAAATTGGCCGCTATTCGCAAAGTGACTGTTATGTGGGGTGTTGGTTAAGATTTTAGTTAATGGTTACTCTATAAATAATTGAAATGTTACCGTAAAAGCGGTACCTTCGCCAAGTTTGCTTTTAACCCAAATCTTACCTCCTTGCTTTTCTATTAATTCTTTACAGATTATTAATCCTAAGCCCGTTCCGCTTTCTTTTTCCGTACCTAAAGTTGAGTGCTGCGTATCTATGCGGAATAATTTGTCTACTTCTTCTTTAGGAATTCCCACTCCCGTATCTTCTACTGTTAATTCCGCGGTATCCTGTTTAGTAACCGAAGAGATGATAATCTTGCCGCCGGGTTTGGTAAATTTAATAGCATTGGATATTAAATTTTGAATTGTAGAATTAAAAATATTAACATCCGATTTAATATAAACATTTTCGGGAGTTTTGTTTATTATTTCTATGTTTTTATTTACTGCATTTCGCTGCAAAAGATTAATATTATAAGATACCTCGTAATTTAATTCAATTTTCTCCGGGTTTACTTCAAATTTGCCTCTTTGAATTCTAGACCATTGCAGTAAATTCTCAATTAAATTGAAAAGGTTTTTGGCTGCATTATTAATATTATTTATGAACAACTTAACTTCTTCTTGGCTTAAATTTTCATATTCTTCAACCATAAGGCCGGATATTCCCAGCAATCCCTGAAACGGACTTCTTAAGTCATGAGATATAATTGAAAAGAACTTATCCTTTGTGTTATTTAACTCTTCCAGTTCTTTTGAATATTTCTTTATTGCCTCCTCGGCTTCTTTACGTTCAGTTATATCAAAGCCTATCCCTATTAAACCGAAAACCTTTCCGTTCCCGTCTTTAAGCGGAACCTTCCTGGTTCCTATAGTAATATATTTGTTATCAAGATAAATTTGTTCTTCCCGCACATAAAGCATGTCGCCGGAATTAATTACCTTAAGATCATCCTGCAGGTATTTATCTGCAATTTCTTTGGAAAGGAAATCGTAATCTGTTTTACCCATAATTTGGTCTTTTGTACATCCCATTGCATCGCAAAATTTTTGGTTGGCAATGATGTATCGGCTTTTTGAGTCTTTAAAAAATGCAAAGGCGGGAAGGCTGTCTAGAAGAGTAATTACTTCACTTTGTCTTTTCCTTAATTCTTCTTCAACAATTTTACGCTCCGTAATATCTCTAATTACAATTTGAATGGATTTTTCGTTCTTATAAACAATTGGGTTTGTAGTTATTTCAACATCTATCCGGCTGCCGTCTAATCGTAAGAATTTTTGTTCGCGTAAAAAACTTCCGGAGTTTCTTTTTTTACTTCCCACTTTTGCTTGGGTCCTGGCTATGTCAATATAATCCGGCAGCATTAATTCGGTAATGGATTTATTCATTAAATCTTCAGGATTTTTAGCGCCGAATAATTGAAGACATGAATCGTTAGCGTAAACTATTTTCCCTTTTGTATGAACAATAATTGCATCCGGCGATAATTCAACAAGCTGCCTGTAACGGTTTTCGCTTTCCTTTAAAGCTTTTTCAATTTCTTTCCGCTCCGTAATATCCCTTGCAAAACAATAAAAGCCGGTAGGTTTATTTTCTTCCATTATCAAGGATGAATTTTGCCCATACCATTTTATCTTACCGGTTTTTATGTAAAAAGGATATTCGGTATAAGCAGACTTTAACCTTAAGTTATACTGTTCAATGTAAAAATTCTTTAACCTCTCCCGGTGTTCCGGTAATATTAACTGCATGCAATTCATCCCTATAATTTCTTCCGGTTTGAACTCCGTATTGGATAGACCTGCTTTATTTACAAATGTAAAATTGCCGTTTAGATCGGTAGTAAATATTATATCGGCGGCATTCTCTACAACCTGCCTGTATCTTTTCTCGGATTCTTTAAGAGCTTCTTTCATTTCCCTATTTTTAACTTGCAGTTCGAGGTTATTTAGAGAAGAGGCGATGTCTGCCGCAATACTTTTTATCAGTGATTTTTCTTCTTCCACAATATCCCGTTTTACCGAAATAATAGTTAGCAAACCAAAAGTTCTATCGGCCGATTCTATCTTAATATTTAACGATTTTCTATTTTCCTCAATAAATGAAGGGTAATTTAGCTCTCCTTTTTTAGCTTCAATTTCATAAATGCCGCTGTATGCTAGAGACTTCCTAATCCATTCCGGATAATCCGAATCAGTTATTGAAGATAAGGAATTAATATATTTCCCGTTCAGAGAGGATTCGGCAAAGGTAACAATGTTTTTATGTTCATCAAATAAAAGAATTCCCGCGCCATAAAATCCGGCATCCGTAAAGCATCTACAAAAATTCTTAATCATTTTATCACGGTTGGTTTCCGTTAAAATTATCTTATTAATTTCGTGTGAAATTTTTAATAATACATTTAAATGATACTTTTTCTTCTCCTTTTTATCTTTGTACAATGCCGTTTCAATTGCAGCATAAAGTTCTTTTTCATTAAAGGGCTTTAAAATATAGCCAAACGGCTCAGAGAGTTTAACGCTTTCCAGAAGGCTTTCGTTAAAATATCCGGTAAGAAAAATAATGGGTGTATTATATTTACTTTTTATAACAGCAGCAGCCTCTGTTCCGGTCATTTCGGTGCTTAATACTATGTCCATCAAAACCAGGTCTACATCTTCCTTTTGAACTTTTTCAATTGCTGCTTCCCCGCTGGATACTATACCGGCTATCTGATAGTTATAATATTCAAGTGCCGAGCTAATAAGGTGCGCAACATTCCGCTCGTCTTCTACAATTAAAATCCTTTCTTTTTTCATTAACCCTCTTAAAATCTTCCCCAGCTCAGCATATATATTTGTTACGGTTTATTTATTAATAGTATGTAAAATGAATAATGATTTTTTATTCCTTATATATTATCGTTAAAAAATAATAAATATTTATAATTATTACATAAAAATTATTCAAATTGCGGGGATTAACTTTCAATAACGCAGCGATAAATTTATTAAAAGACGTAATCATAAAATTGCCCTAATTTGGTTAAATTTTTTTCAAATAAAAACACTTTTTAGCCTAAAATAAGTGTGTAAATTTAAAATTGAGAAGAAATTTCCAAGCGGCTTTAAATGGGTGTATATGAAATTTAATATACTGTTGCTTTAAGCGCTTTATTTTTATGACCGGCAATTAAAGTATTTACTCAAAATTAGGTGTTTATAGAAAAAATTTCAGCTATTATTCGATTAGGTTTGTTAACGTTGAGAACAAAGTTTGATAATCATTATAATCGGTTTAATCATTCAGTCCCTTTGGAGGAAACAGTCGGACTGTTAAAAGCAATGCAGCAATAATTTAATTTAACAATCTCATTTTGCGTTAAGTTTAAAATCTATGGGAATAACAACCTGTGTTCTGACCGGTTTCCCCCGGATAATACCGGGAGTAAACTTTGTATAAAAAACCGCAATTTTTGCAGCTTCATCGCAGCCATGACCTATGCCTTGAACCACTTCAGCATTAGTAACTTCACCGTACTCATCAATAAAAGCTCTTATTTTTACTACTCCCTGGATTCCATCCTTTTTTGCCTGTTGCGGATAGACAAGCTTGTTCATTATGGTTTTCATTCCGCCGACAGGTTTGGGCATTATTTCAGCAGTTAAAAAGTAAGCGGGATCCAGCGAAATATCCTTTTCATGGTAGGAAGGCGGAGCTGTTCTGTCTTCGGTCTTCTTTTTGAGTTCAGTAATCTTAGAGGATGAGATTGTTTTTTCTTTTCCGTTTGGTGCACTTGCAATTGTTTTAGATTTGGGTGCTGTTATCTCCAGCGGCTTTTGCTCCTTAACCAGTATACCGTTTTCATAATTAATACTTTTTATATAATTTCCGGCAGAATCAAACAACGAAGCGGGACCTTCTCTTCTTCCCTCTTCAACGTTAAAGGTTTCTTTTAATAAACCGTTATCATTATATACTTTCACAAGGCCGTTAACTTCCCCGTTGTCGTATGTCATCTCTTCTTTAATCTTACCGTTGGGATAATAAAATTTTGCTTCGCCCTGTCTTACCTTTTGTGAATAATGAATTATAGATTTTAAAGTATCGTTAGCATAAAATGTTTTTTCTGCCTGTTCTTGAGCAAATATTTTAACCGGTAAGAATAACGCAAAAATAAAGACCAATGCAATTAGGCTTTTCGGATGAATAAATATTAAACAAGTTGTAATCCGTTTCATCTGTATTATTAGTGTTTTATTTTTAATATCCAAAATTATAATTTATTCCCTAATTATTACAGGCATTAAAATAGATATAATGAAGACAATCACTGCAAGTGCAACAAAAAAGTATCCTGTTTCCGAGTCGTACTTAAGCATATTTAAATGACTAAGCAGGTAATGCCAATCGTGGTAAACTTTATTGCCGCCTAGAAGATGAAGCTTTTGTGCTCTTGCATCTGCAGCATATACACTTATATTTATCAAATTTTGGCCAAGCCACAGTAAAGATATTTGAACACCTGTCCTATATAAATTTCTAAAAAAATACCACCCAATTAAGGAAGGAAGAATAATCTGCATTAAGGTACCGCCTGCAGTATAAATAAATTTACCGAAGAACATAAAGAAAAAATGACCCGCTTCATGAATAACAAGGTCTGCGTTGTCAATCCATGTATAATGACCCCGGTTGAGAATTAAGTAAACGCAAACCGGGACAAGAATAATTGATACGATCCACCGTTTAAAGTTATACATTTTATATCCTTACATATTGCCGGAAATATGCATTCATAGTGCAGAAATAAAATAGTATGGTTGCATAGAAGCATGTGTGCATGTAAAATTTAGATTTAATCATACGGACATGCTTCTATAGCGCGGCAAAGCCGGCAACCAAAGTTAATTGTTATTAGTTATTGGTTAATAGGCAGCGAGGTACGGTACTATTAACGATTAACTAAAATCTTAAAAGAAAAAAAGACTGAAATACTAAACTTTGATATTGTTTTCAACATTTAATTCAAATAAGGATAAAAAACATATTAAATCTATCCGTAATACCTGTCTCTTTTATTTGCCGCTTTCCTGCACTCGTCAGAACAGCAGTAGTCATTTTCAACTTTGCATTTATGACATGTTACAATAAGGCGATCACAGTCTAGGTTATGGCAATTAATATAATAAGATGTCGGCACACCGCAAAAAAAACAGTTGGAAATATATTTTAATCTCCCGTCGGTGTTCGGTTCAACAACTCTTCTTTCATCAAAAACAAAAATGCCGCCTT
>JBJKQP010000097.1:0-2828 GCA_046705105.1 Ignavibacteriaceae bacterium
GAATTTCCGAAGGTGAAATATCCAGGTACAGCAAATTCATTCCGTGGACAAGCGCAAAAAATCTTATAGACATATCCGAAAAATTCCCGGAAACAAAATCACTTAATTTTAAATCCGAACCATGGAAGTCAATTGTTGAAATTGCATCCCGGCTTTCATCTTACCCGCGTCACCTAAGCATTCATCCATCTGGTATTATAATTACAAAAACACCGATTACGGATTATGTCGCGGTTGAATATGCGAAGAACAAAGGTCTCGGACTTATAATTACACAGCCGGATATGTACCCGATTGAAGACATGGGATTAGTAAAAATTGATTTACTTAGCCAGCGCTCCCTCGGCGTTGTTAAAGACGTAATGAATGAAATAAATAATAATTTTGATAGTTCCCTTAGTGATAAAAGCCGTTATGTTGCCAGACCGACCATAATAAAATTACAATCTAAAACGAATTGAAAATTCACTTGGACGGCACGAAAGGAACAGTCTTTAATTACACTTCCGGCATCGCATAATTCCAATTATCGGATAGAAAACTTGAAAAGCCCCGGTCATTTTAACCGATATTGAATATTATGTTCCTCGTCTATAAGTATTTTCGGCTTTATAAATTGCTTTAAATATTTTACCGCTGTGAATGTGTGCTTATTGCAATTCTGTTCCACGAATTAATCGTAACGTTTATCATAATTATTTCACCAATGCTTTTATCATCATAATATTTTTTAAGATTGTTATATGTTTCTTCCGTAACGCCGTTAACAGATATGTGTGCCATTTCATCCGTGAATGCTAAAATTGCTCTTTCCTCTTCAGTGAAAAGAGGCGATTCTTTCCAGGCACTTAGTGCATAAATTCTTTTTTCAGATTCACCAAGTTCTCTTGCATCCTCGGTGTGCATATCTATGCAGTAAGCACACCCGTTTATTTGGGAAGCTCGAATTTTTATCATTTCTCTATGAACCGGATTTATGCCTGTTGTTTTAATATAATTTTCAAGAGCCATCATAGCATTGTAACCATCTGGTGTAACATCACTAATCTTTATTCTATTTGTTAACATTTTATCTCCATAACTTGAATAATAAAATATTTTTTTTATAGCTTTTCTTTTTTAACAAAACCATCTTTGATTTTTCCGGTAGTAAATTGTCCATTTAACTTTGCTTCATTCCGAATTTTTTCAAATAATCAGGCAAAAGAATATTTTCTTTTAAATCCGGATTATCGATTGGTTTTTCGGCTGTCATCTTTAGAGGGAGCACGCCTGCCCACACATTTAAGTCAAGATCTTCCTTATCATCAACGGCAGGCCCTGTTCTTATTTTTGCCGATGCCTCATTTATTTTTAAGGAATAAACTGATGTTAAACTTAGTTCTTTATCATAAGGTTTTCTTACTTCTTCCCATCTTCCGGGAACCATATGCTCCATAATAGTTTTTAAAGCTTCAATCTTAGATTGTTCAGATGTAACAGGCTCCGGTTTTCCGAATATAATTACCGACCTGTAATTGATCGAATGATGGAAGGCCGATCTTGCTAGTACTATTCCGTCAACCAATGTAACAGACACGCAAATATCTTCACCTTTCTCAAAAGATTTAAGCATTCTGCTATTTATCGAGCCGTGAATGAAAATCATATCATCTTTTCTTCCGAAAAGTGTTGGTATAATATAAACCTGGTTATCAATTGAAAACCCAATATGACAAATAAAAGTCTCGTCCAGAATTTTATAAATAGTATCAGGATTAAATGAAGCTCTTTTAGGCTGACGATTTATTTTCGTTCTTTTTGTAGGATTTAGCTCTTTCATATTCTTATATAATTTATTAAAGTTAAAATTAATTTATCATACTTCTGCTTTTATTCTTTTTAAAGAAAGATTGGCAGAAATATTCATGTTTACAATTAGAAGACTGCTTAATATTAAAGCGCCGCCTAAAATCAACTGCCAAGTAATTTGCTCATGCAGGAAAATTACACCGAGTAAAACTCCGCCTAAAGGGAATATATAAGTAACCATGGTAGAGCGTGTCGGACCGATTTCGTGAATAAGATAAAAAGCCATTAAAAAAGCAAGGCCCGATCCTATTAAGCCTAGAAACAGAAGAGCGATCCATGTTAATTCCAGTTTTGGTATTTGAAGCGGGACATTTGTTGTTAATGCAACCATCCACATTAAAACCGACGCAGAGAACATTGGAATTGTACTTCTTAAAATACCCGGAATTTTTTGTGTAGTCTTTCTAATAAATACGGCGCTTCCAGCATAAAATACGGAAGCCAGTACAACCGCTGCTTCACCAAGAACCGTACTTGATGAAGCCCCGATATTTTTGCTAAGAAGTACGATAACACCTGCAAAGCCTATTATCAATCCGGAAAACTTCTTTATAGTCATCTTATCGTCATGCAATAAATAATGCGCAATAAAAATTGTGAAAAGAGGAACAGTAGCATCCAAAACCGATGCGACGGAAGAATCGATAGATTTTTCACCCCATGAAATTAAAAAAAACGGTGCAGCAAAATTTGTAAGTCCAACCAGTAAGAGCGGCATCCAGTCTTTAAAATTTTTAGGCAATTTTATTCGTGTAACTATTATTACAACTGCACCGAATAAAAATCCTAAAGTAACACGAACAGCCACGATTGCAGCCGGGCTTAACTCCCTAAGAGCAAGCTTTATCCACATAAATGAAGAACTCCAGATTGCCCCGAGTAAAATAAATACAAGCCAATGTTTTGGTTTCAATTTTTATCCTGTTTTTCTTTTTAGTAACTTTTAATCTACATATTGAACAATCCAAATTTAATTT
>JBJKQP010000098.1:0-24509 GCA_046705105.1 Ignavibacteriaceae bacterium
ATCGAGTTCGTTTTCTATTTTTTTATAAAGATTATCCATAGACTTTGAAAAAATAAGGAAATTAAATGAGTAGAAAAAGGTTATGAAAAATGTTCACGTGATAAACCCGGGAACGGACTGTAATTTAGTTCCGATGTGTAACCGGATTCATACAGTTTTGCTCCTCTAAAAGCAATCATAGCAGCATTGTCTCCGCAAAATTCCAAACGTGGTATTACAATTTTTTTCTTATATCTATCGGCTAAATCCGCCATTGAATTTCTTAAAGCTTTATTCGCCGCTACTCCTCCGACCAGAGAAATTGAATTTACGGAATATTTCTTTAAAGCTTTTTCAGCGTTTTGTACTAAAGCCTTTACAACGGCATTTTGAAAAGAAGCAGCAATATCATTTATATCGTTCTGAGGAATTTTCTTTACGTCAGCATAATTCTTTTGAATATATCTTAGTACGGAAGTCTTTAATCCGCTGAAAGAAAAATTGTAAGGATCTTTAAGTTCGGCAACAGGGAAATTAATTTTTTCCGCATCACCGCCTTCTGCTGCTTTTTGAATTTTAGGTCCGCCCGGATAACCTAGCCCGAGCATTTTAGCAACTTTGTCGAAAGCTTCGCCGGCAGCATCATCTACGGTGGTACCAAGTTTTTTAATTTTCATAAAATCATCAACAAGCAGCAGCAATGTATGCCCGCCGGAAACTACCAGGGCGAGAAAGGGAAACTCCGGTTTTTCTTCCATTAAAAAGCCGGAAAAGATATGTCCCTCAATATGATTAACCGCTACAAAAGGTTTCTTTAACGAATAAGCCAGACCTTTTGCAAATGTTAATCCCACAAGCAAAGCACCAATTAATCCCGGTCCGGCAGTAGAGCAGATTACATCAACATCGTTTAACTGCATACCTGATTTTGATAGAGCATCTTTTACAAGCGGAATAACAATCTGCAAATGCGCACGGCTGGAAAGTTCCGGAACAACTCCGCCGTATTTTGAATGGAAATCCTGTGATGAAATTAAGTTTGCAGTTAGTCTGCTGTTCGACATGACTGCAACCGAGGTTTCATCGCACGAGCTTTCAATACCTAGTATATTCATTATCTAAATGTAAATAAGCTTTTTAAAATATAACCGGCTATCTGCGGATTTTCCTTTAATCTTCTTAAAGAATACGGATACCAGTCTTTTCCGAACGGGACATAAATTCTTATTTTATGTCCTTCTTTATTTATACGGTCTCTTAAATCTTCTCTAACTCCAAGAAGCATTTGAAATTCAAATTTATCTTCCGGTATATTCATTTCTTTAATTAATTTATAAACACTATTAATAAGATATTCATCGTGAGTTGCAATACCAACATAATTGCCCGACTTTAGAATAATTTCCAGAACTTTCAGGTAGTTATCCCTAATTACCTGTTTGTCTTTATAGGCAATGTTCGGAGACTCGATGTAAATACCTTTACATAATCTATAATTAGTTCCGAGTTTATTCAATACAACAACATCATCATAAGATCTTTTAAGATATGCCTGTACCACAACACCGGTGTTATCGTAATTCTCCCGAAGTCTTTTGTATAATTTAAATGTCGCATCTGTATAAGGCGAATCTTCCATATCTATGCGGACAAAATTATTTATCTCTTGAGCTTTGTTAATTAACTCGGAAATTTGTTCAAAGGCAAAATCTTCATCTATACTTAAACCCATTTGCGTGGGCTTAATAGATAAATTTGCCATCAGTTTATTTTGATAAATTGAATCCAGAACCTGCAGTGCTTTCTTTTTTGCAGCCGCTGCTTCGTCTTTGTTTTTAATTGACTCGCCAAGTACGTCGATGGTAGCGTAAATACCTTTTGCGTTTAAGCTTTTAACCATCTCAATTGCCTCGCTAAGTGTTTCACCGGCGATATATCTTCTGGAAAATATTCCGACTATTGCTTTTGGCATTAGCTGAACCATCGATACAATAATGTTATTAAAGAACGACACTGTATACTCCTATCGATAAATGCTCTTTATTGTTGTACAATATATTTGATGAAGCATCAACTTTTATAAGTTTTTCCTGCTTCATAAGTTCCAAACTTTTTAATGCTTAAAGATATCTCGGACAAATGATTCATCGCCTTTTTTATTTTTATATCTTTTAGGTTTCCCAATAAATCCGTATAAAACATATACTGAAAAGGCTTGTGAGGAATAGGGCGCGATTCTATCTTAAGCAGATCTATATCCCTTAAAGCAAATACACTTAATGCTTTGAATAAAGCACCGGGCATGCTTTTTAATTCAAAACAAATTGAGGTTTTGGGATTATCAAACTCCCTGCTGATTTTATTTTTACTAATTACAAGGAAGCGCGTAAAGTTTTCCCTGTTGTTTTGAATATTGCTCTTAAGAATTTTGAAATTATAAATTTCAGAGGCTTCCCTGCTTGCTATTACGGCAGCGGGTACGCCGTTTTCCTTTAACGCAAGCAATGCCGAACCTGCCGTATCGTAAGCAGGAATTATTTCGGCATTTCTTAATTTTTTTAAAAATACCGAGCATTGTCCGAGTGCCTGCGGATGTGAAAAAACTTTTTTTATTTCATTCAACTTTACGTTTTTAACTGCAAGCAGATGATGATTTATTTGCAGATTAAGCTCACCTGTAATTGTAAGCGAATATTTTAAAAGCAAATCATAATTTTCATAGATACTGCCGTATAAAGAGTTTTCAATCGGAATTACACCGCAATCTACTTTGCGCTCCTTTACTTTTATAAAAACTTCTTCAAACGAAAAGGAAGGTGAAATATTAATATTATCGCCGAACATTTTCTTTGCGGCAATTTCACTGAAAGCACCGCGTTCTCCCTGGAAGGCAACTTTATACATTTTGTTATAATAATCCTTTCAGAATATTTACAAGTAAATAAGCTTTGTTCTGCAAATCGTCAATACTCCCGTTATTTTCAAAAACAAAATCCGCCCGCTTTTTCTTTTCTTCATCGGGAATTTGATTTTCATTCCGCTTACTAAATTGCTCTTCGGTGTAATTATCATTTTCCGTTTTTCGTTTCAACCTTACACCGGTATCGGAAGTAACAAGTACAACATAGTCAAAATATTTTTCCATACCGGCTTCATAAATTAAAGCGGCTTCCGCTGCGGCTATACTGTTGTTCTTTAATTCGGCATCCAATAAAACATTTACTTTTTTAATTACTTCGGGATGGATGATCGAGTTTATTTTAATAACATTTTGCGGATTAGAAAAGACTTTTTCGGCAAGAAATTTTTTATTTGCTTTATTCCCATCAAATGATTCGGTACCGAAAGCAGTAATTATTTTTTCTCGAATATCTTTGTCGGTGTCCAAAATTTCTTTGGATACCTCGTCAACATTTATTACGGGAATTTTAAGCTGGTTTAAATATTTACAGAACAGGGTCTTTCCCGACCCTATTCCGCCTGTAACTGCAATTTTTATTTTTTTTCCTTTTTCCATAGACAAATTCCGGCTCAGGGAAAGTAACTACAAGATTTCAAAATTTAAATATTACAAGATTTAAACAATCTTGAAATTTTGTAATCTTGTAATTTTTCAATTTTATAAATTACCTGGCATAACTAATCTTTCTAACTTCCCTTATCACCGTAACTTTTATTTGTCCCGGGTATTCCATTTCACCTTCTATTTTTGAAGCTATATCATGAGCCAATTTTTCTGCAACTACATCATCAATTTTATCATGTTCTACAACAACCCTTACTTCCCTTCCGGCTTGTATAGCATAGGTTTTTGCAACACCTTCGAATGATTTTGCAAGAGCTTCAAGGTTTTCCAGCCTTTTTACATATCCTTCAAGAGGCTCCCTTCTTGCACCCGGTCTTGCGCCGCTAATAGCATCTGCTGCTTGAACCAAAGGGGCAATGGGATGTTCCATTTCAATATCTTCGTGATGAGATCCGACTGCGTTTACAACTATAGGATGTTCCTTATATTTTTTTGTTAGTTCATAACCTAGAAGTGCATGAGGCCCTTCAACACTTTTATCAACTGTTTTACCAATATCATGCAGAAGGCCGGCTCGCTTTGCAAGGTTGGTATCAAGTCCCACTTCTGCGGCCATTATACCTGTTAAATAAGCAACTTCAATACTGTGCTGCAATAAATTTTGTCCGTAACTGGAACGGTATTTCATTCGTCCAATATGTTTAACCAATTCCTGGTGCATATTGTGAATTCCAAGCTGCAGGATGGTGTTTTCTCCTTCGCGGAACATTTCTTCTTCAAGTTCCTGGCGTACTTTTTCAACCATTTCTTCAATGCGGGCGGGATGAATACGTCCGTCGGTAATTAATCTTTCAAGAGATACTCTTGCAACTTCTCTTCTAAACTGATCAAACGAAGAAAGTATAACTGCCTCCGGCGTATCGTCGACAATAACGTCAACACCGGTTGCGGCTTCAAAGGCACGAATGTTACGCCCTTCCTTGCCTATTATTCTCCCCTTCATCTCATCATTTTGAATTTGCACTACCGAAACGGTTGTTTCAATAGAATGGTCGGCCGCCGTTCTCTGAATTGCCTGAACAATTATTTTCTGCGCTTCCTTTTTGGCATCAGACTTTGCCTGATCATGAATATCTTTAACTGCTTGAGCAACTTCAGCTTTGGCTTGGTTGGTCATGTTTTCAACCAGCATTTTCTTAGCTTCTTCCGCAGTTAAGCCGGATATTCTTTCCAGCTTTATATTTTGCTCACTTTCAAGCTTTTCTATTTCGGAAAGTTTTAATTCAATATTTTTTTTAGATTCCAGTAGCTCTTTTTCAATCTGTTTGTTATCCTTTTCTTTCTTTATTACTATATCAAATTTTTTCTCAATATTTTCTTCACGTGTATTTAATTGTTTTTCAAGATTCCCCATTTTCTGTCTTTTTTGATTTACTTCATTATCGAACTCAACTTTCTTTTTGTACCATTCGTCTTTTACCTCCAGTAATTTTTCTCTTTTAATATTATTTGCTTCTTTCTGGGCCTCGGCAATAATTTGCTTGGATCTTTCTTCGGCAGATGCTAAACTCTTTTTACCTATCCTAGAATTAAAAACCCAACCCAGGTAGAAGAATAATACCACGAGGACAATAACCATAGGTATTAAAACAATTACGTCCATTTTTCCTCCAATGTGGGATAGTATAATATTACCGCTTCTGCCAGTCACTGACTAATAAGGAGAAAAACCCTATTTAATCAGTGTGGGAATTTGCCCGAACGCTTTTTGCTTCCTCTGTTCCGATTGCTCGTCATTCCCGGATAAATCCGGGACGAGGCCTGCAATAGACGCCGTAAGTCAAACTCCCTTTTTTTTGTAAGTTAGTTTTTCATTTTATTACGGACTGACAGAGCGGTAAAAACCTTTTAAGACGGGTTAGATATATTGGATTCGTTAATTAGAAGCTTGATTTTTTTTACCTTATCCGATGTCTGAATAAGAAATTCTCTATTTTTATTCTTTTCCAGAAACAAATCATAGGCTATATTTAAACATGCAATTATTGCAATAGTTTGTGCAGGTTGATCAGGAAGTTCGTCTTTTGTTTCTTCCATTACTTTATTAACATAGACAGCAAGCTCTTTTGCTATCTCTTCATTTTCAACCAGTAAAGAATACTCTTTATCAAATATTTTAATTTTAAGCTTCTTTTTATCGCTCATATATCTTTTCCATCATACTTACAATAATTTTAAGAACTTATGTCTGCCTGTCGGCAGATAAATGATGATCAATTTTAGAAATTAAATTTTGTAATCTAATTTTTAGATTTTCCCTTTCTTTTGTGTTTAATGTATTGAACAAACTTGTTTCAGTATTTTCACTTACTTCTTGTAATTTATTTTCCAACTCTTCCAATTTACCGACTAAGACGGAGTTTTCGTCTTTAAGTAATTTAAGAAGATTTTCAAGTTCGCCGTTTCTTTTTTTCAAATCAATATTATTATGAACAAGCATCGATATTTGGGATTCAATAGTGCTCAAATCGTTTAATAATAATTCTTGTTTTGTTAACTCTGACAACTAATTGCCTCTTAATTTAGCATTAAATTTTTTAGTAACAGCTTTAATTAAAGATGAAAATTCTTTTTCAACTTCTTCCTCCGTTAAAGTTCTGTTATCCGAATAATACTCTAATGTAAAGGCCATGCTCTTTTTATTTTCACCCAGCGATTCATTTTCAAAAAGATCAAACAAGGAAACAGATTTTAACAGCCCTGAACTTGATTGTTTTATAAACTTATCAACATCTGCATATTCAATTCCCTTATCGAAAATAAAAGCAAAATCTCTTATAGATTTGGGAAACTTAAGCGGCTCCAAATATTTTTTCTCATCTACTTTTATTTTATTTAAAGCTTCCAGATTAAATTCAAAGCAATACACATCCTGTCGTATATCAAACTGTCTAAGAACTTCTTTTTTTATCCTTCCGCCGGCACCAACCTGCGAATTTTCCAGTTTTTTTGCAAAACTTAAATTGAAAATTGTATCTTCATTGTGATAATATGAATCATTTAAAACATTGTCAAGCGAAATTTTCGAAAGTAGACTATTTATTACTCCTTTCAAATCATAAAAATCCGTTGCTTTTTCATCTTCCGACCAAGTCTTTTCCCTTATATTACCGGTTAAAAGAATTAGCATATTTTCGCTTTCCGTAAAATCATCAAAGCTTTTTATTTCGCTTTCTTCGGATTTTTTATTGAAAACATTTCCTATTTCAAATAAAGCCAGATTCTTTTCACCGACGTTTATATTTCTTGAAACCGTAAGCAAAGCCCCGGGAATTAACGAAGTTCTTAGATAAGCCATATCCATACTTTGTGGATTAAGAAGAGGAATTTTTTCACCCATTAAGCCGGCAACTTTTTCACTTTGCAGCGGGTTATTAATCATTTCATAAAATCCCAAACCGGCAGCGAGCTGCTTCATCTTATCTGTAAATTCCGAATGATCTATCCTTGAACCAAGTGAGATAGAAATTTTCGAAATGGTAGGGATATTATTATAGCCGTAAATTCTTGCAATCTCTTCTATCAGGTCTACTTCTCTTTCAAGATCGGGGCGGTAAGTAGGAATAGAAAATCTCATTTCTTTTTCGGATTCTAAGATAACCTGAAGGCCTAATGCTTTAAGGATAGTAACTATCTTTTCTTTCGGGACATCATAACCCAATAATTTTTTAACCGTTGAAAATCTTAACGGCACTTCTCTTTGTTTTATTTTTTCCGGATATACATCAATATTACCGGAAGCAATTGAACCGCCGCTTAATTCAGCAATTAATTGGGCAGCTCTTTCAGCCGAGTACAGCGTCCCATTAGGATCGACCCATCTTTCAAATCGGTAAGAAGCTTCGGTACTTAAACCTAGAAGCTTAGCTGTTTTTCTTATACTAGACGGATTAAAGTGAGCACTTTCAATTAAAATATTTTTTGTTGAATCAGTTATTTCCGAATTTTCCCCACCCATAACACCGGCGATTGCTACCGGCTTTTCTCCGTCGCATATCATTAAAGTGCCGGAAGGTAGTTTCCTCAATTTGGAATCCAGTGTTGTAAATTCGGATTCCTCTTCCGTGCTTCTTACTACTATTTTATGTTCAGCCAGATTATCCAGATCAAATGCATGCAGCGGCTGACCTGTTTCGTACATAATAAAATTTGTTACGTCAACAATATTATTTATGGGACGTAAACCAATCTTAATTAATTTTTGCTTTAGCCATTCCGGCGATTCTTTAATTTCGACATCCAGTATAACTTTAGCCGAATACCGCGGACAATTTTCCGTATCCAGAATTTCAATGGATGCAAAATCTTTAATTTTTTTAGATGATTCCGCTATATTCAACTCAGGTATTTTTAATTTTAAATTGAATAGGGCCGCTAAATCCCTTGCTACACCGAAATGAGAAAGTGCATCAGACCGGTTGGGAGTAATTGCTATTTCCATAATTACATCGTTAAGAGAAAGTACTTCCGCAAGCGGCTGTCCGGTAGGCAGATTTTCATCAAGAACCATTATTCCGGTATGATCATCACTCAGTTCCAGTTCTGCTTCCGAACAAATCATACCGTATGATTCTACACCGCGAATTTTTGCTTTGCCTATTTTAAAATTTCCCCTCGGTATAACGGTTCCCACCGGTGCAAAAACAACTTTTTGCCCTGCTTCCACATTAGGTGCACCGCAAATAACCTGAAGTTCTTCTATTCCCGTTGAAACAGTGCAAAGCGAAAGCTTATCGGCATTCGGATGTTTATTTTTTTCTTTTACATAACCGACAATAAAATCTCTGTATATTTCATTTTCATTTACATAATCTTCAACTTCCAAACCGGACATAGTCAACTGCTCAACAATTTCTTTTGCCGGAATATTTTTTAAATCAACGTAATCTTTTAACCAGTTAAGCGAAACTTTCAATTCATTATCTCCAGATTAAAACTGTTTTAAGAATCTTAAATCGTTATCAAAAAATACGCGTATATCGTCAATACCGTATTTAAGCATTGCAGTTCTTTCAATTCCCATTCCGAATGCATAGCCGGTATACACTTCGGGATCATAATCAACATATTTAAATACATTAGGATCTACCATGCCGCAGCCTAGAACTTCCAGCCAGCCGCTCTGCTTGCACACTTTGCATCCTTTACCGTGGCACAAAAAACATGTTATATCCATTTCTGCACTAGGTTCCGTAAATGGGAAAAAGCTTGGACGGAAACGGTATTTAATGTCTTCTCCGTAGAATAATCTTGCAAAAGAAACAAGCGTTCCTTTTAATTCTGCAAACGTAACTCCCGTATCAACGTAAAGTCCTTCAACCTGGTGAAACATGCAGTAGCTTCTAGAACTGACTGCCTCGTTCCTGTAAACTCTGCCCGGCATAATAACGCGAACCGGCGGTTTAAGGTTTGTCATAACCCTAATTTGAACCGGTGAAGTATGTGTCCTTAGTAAAAAATCATTGTTTATAAAAAAAGTATCCTGCATATCCCTAGCCGGGTGATCGAAAGGGAAATTTAAAGCTTCAAAATTATTATAATCGGATTCAAGCTCCGGACCTTCATAAACCGAAAAGCCGAGCCCTTTAAATATAGTTTTAATTTCATCCAGGGTTTGAGTAAGGATATGTTTGCTTCCGATCCTGTTTAAAGTCCCGGGCAAAGTTAGATCGATTTCCGATTCAGGTTTCTTTTCGGAAGATTCGAGCTGCAATTTTACTGAATTGAATTTTTCCGTAATTTCACTGCGGAGGCTGTTTAATGATTTGCCAAGCAGCGGTTTTTCTTCATTAGGAACATTTTTCAACTCGTTGAACAGTGAGGCAATTAAACCGTTTCGGCTTAAATATTTCACCCTAATATCTTCAACCTGTTTAAGATCTTTTACATTTACGATATCATGTTCGAAATCTTTTTTAACACTATCAATATTAATTTGAGCCATAGCATTAAGGAGAATAAAATTTTAAAATAATACCCCCCGGAAAAATCAATATCTATTTCCGGGGGGTAAAACTTAGTTGGCGGAAAAATTAACTATTTCCGCAAATGCTTTAGGATTTTCCAGTGCAAGATTGGCAAGAATCTTTCTATTTATATCTACGCCTTTTTTATTAAGAGCATTAATCAATCTTGAATAAGTAGTTCCGTTAGCTCTTGCGGCGGCATTAATTCTTACAATCCACAATTGCCGGAAGGTTCTTTTTTTAAGTCTTCTATCCCTGTAAGCATGAACCAAACCTTTTTCTACATGGTTCTTGGCAACTGTATAAACCTTACTTCTGGCCCCCCAATAACCTTTTGCTTCTTTTAAAATACTTTTTCTTCTTCTATGTGAAGCAACTTTATTTTTTGAACGCGGCATTTTATTATTCCTTTTTCATTTACTTATTGTATCATACTTCTAACTCGCTTTGAATCAGCTTTGGAAGCTAGCGTAGCATGTCTTAGTTTTCTTTTCCTTTTGGTGGTTTTAGACGATAATATGTGGCTTTTGTAAGCCTTTTTCCTTTTAAATTTTCCGGATGCGGTTTTTTTAAAAGTTTTACCCGCTCCGCTATTGCTTTTCATTTTTGGCATAATGATATCCTGATTAATTATTTCTTTTTGCTTTTAATTTTCTGCGGTACAAGAATAACGCTCATATTCTTACCTTCTAATTTTATCGGAGATTCTATTTTTGCGATATCCTGTACTCTCTCGACAAACCTATTTAAAAGGTCTTCACCGAGTTCCGTATAAGCCATCTCCCTGCCTTTAAACATCACAACAACTTTTACTTTATTTCCTTCTTCCAAAAAATTTTCCGCATGCTTCAACTTAAATTCAAAATCGTGTATATCTGTATTCGGATGTAGTCTTATCTCTTTAAGTAAAGAAACTTGCTGGTTCTTCCTCTGAATTTTTTCCCGTTTCTGCTGTTCATATTTAAATTTACCAAAATCGATAACTTTACATACGGGCGGATTAGCCTGCGGAGCTATTTCAATTAAATCCAATTCTCTCTCCGAAGCAATTTTTAATGCATCTCTAACAGTATAAATGCCTAGCTGCGTTCCGTCGACATCAATAACTCTTATTTTGGATGCTTTTATTTCTTCGTTTATTCTAACATTTTCTTTATGAGCGATTGATTACCTCTCTAATTATTTGCAGATAATTTATTATTTATTTCTTCTTTAATATTATCAATAAATTTTGATAAAGACAAAGAACCCACGTCACCTTTTTTGTGTTTCCTAACAGAGACCGTGCCGGATTCTTTTTCCTTTTCACCGACAATCAGCATATACGGAATTTTTTTAGTTTCACATTCACGTATTTTATAGCCGATTTTCTCATTTCTATTATCCAGTTCTACAAAAATATTATTTTCTTTTAAATTATTATAGACATTTTCCGCATAATCATTAAATTTTTCGCTTACCGGGATAACAACCACCTGGCTGGGATTAAGCCACAAGGGAAATTCTCCGGCTGTGTGTTCAATTAAAACAGCTACAAATCTTTCCATGGAACCGAACGGTGCACGGTGAATCATTACAGGTCTGTGTTTCTGGTTATCACTTCCCGTATATTCAAGATCAAATCTTTCGGGTAAATTATAATCTACCTGAATTGTACCAAGCTGCCATTTTCTGCCAAGCGCATCTTTTACCATAAAATCCAGTTTAGGTCCGTAAAAAGCTGCTTCGCCGTATTCAATAACAGAATCTATTCCTTTCTCTTCGGTAGCTTCTATAATTGCTCTTTCAGCCTTTTCCCAGTTTTCATCGCTGCCGATATATTTGGATGTATCTTTAGGATCTCGAAGAGAAATTTGTGTTGTAAAATCTTTAAAATCCAACGCTTTGAAAATTAAAAGAATAATATCAATTACTTTTATGAATTCTTCTTTAATCTGATCAGGCCTGCAAAATAAATGTGCATCATCCTGAGTAAAACCTCGGACACGAGTTAATCCGTGCAGCTCACCGCTCTGTTCGTAACGATATACGGTTCCGAATTCCGCATATCTTAAAGGAAGGTCTTTATAAGAATGCGGTTTGCTTTTATAAATTTCACAATGATGAGGGCAGTTCATCGGCTTTAAAAGAAATTCCTCTCCTTCAGCCGGTGTATGAATAGGTTGAAATGAATCTTTGCCGTATTTTTCATAATGGCCGGAAGTTACGTATAATTCCTTTTGACCGATATGAGGAGTAATAACCTGCTCATATCCGTACCGTACCTGCACACTTTTTAAAAATTCTTCAAGCTTTGAACGCAACAAAGCTCCTTTGGGAAGCCATAGCGGAAGGCCTTGTCCTACCTTGGAAGAGAAGGTAAATAATTCAAGCTCTTTTCCTATTTTACGATGATCACGTTTCTTTGCCTCTTCCAACATTACCAGATATTCTTCAAGCATTTTTTTCTTTGGGAAAGTAATGCCGTATATCCTTGTAAGCTGTTTGTTATGCTCATCGCCCCGCCAGTATGCGCCGGCAATGTTTAATAATTTAATTGCTTTTATAGTACCGGTATCCGGCAAATGAGGACCGCGGCATAAATCTGTAAAATTTCCCTGAGTATAAAAAGTAATTTTGCCGTCTTCCAAATCCCGAATCAATTCTATTTTATATTCGTCACCTTTTTGAGTAAAATATTTTAACGCATCGGCTTTTGAAACTTCTTTCCTGGTATAATGTTCTTTTTGTCCCGCCAGCTCAATCATTTTATTTTCAATAACCGGAAGATCGCTTTCTGTAATCACAACACTATCCGCCGGTTCTATATCATAATAAAAACCGTTTTCTATACTCGGTCCTATTCCGAATTTTGTTCCGGGATAAATTGCTTCCAATGCTTCAGCCATAAGATGAGCGGACGAATGCCAGAATGTATGTTTGGCTTCTGGATCATCCCATTTATGTAAGATGATAGATGCATCGGACTTAATCGGGCGCGTCAAGTCCCATATTTCTCCGTTCACGGTTGCAGCTAAAACTTCATTAGCTAACCGGGGGCTTATATCCTTTGCAATTTCCAGGCTTGTAATTCCTTCATCAAATTCTTTAACGGAACCATCCGGAAATGTAATTTTTATTTTACTCATAAATATTTATGCTCTAATAAAAAAAATCGGAACTCTGTCCGATCGAATGCTATTTAGCATTATTTTCAGTGGGCTCTAGAGGATTCGAACCTCTGACCTTCTGCACGTCAAGCAGACGCTCTAACCAACTGAGCTAAGAGCCCAGAGGAATAATTCAAAATTAAAAATGCAAAATTAAAAAAATTTCGAAGTTAAATTTTAATTTCTAATTTTGAATTTTTAATTGATTAAAGTACCGAGGGCCGGACTCGAACCGGCACGGGTGAAAACACCCACAGGATTTTAAGTCCTGTGCGTCTACCAGTTCCGCCACCCCGGCAGAACTCAATCAATTTTAATTATTTAAAATTCTTTCATTTTGAGCGTGTAAATATAGACATTTGCATATATTTTTGCAAGAAATCCTTAGAAACGAAATTATCAATATTATAAATCTAACCATATAATCTGGAAAATTATTTAATAGTTTAATTACTTACTAGGTATATATTCTTGAAATTAAAAAAAGTTGTGTGAAAATTTATATTAGTTAAAAATTAAATCGAATAATATCTATTGAAATATCAACAGGTAATTTTAGCCGGGAACTGCCTACTAATAAATCCATAGGCTTAATATCTTTAAGATAGGTAGTCTTAATAACTTTATTTTCGTTAACGAAAGGTTTGGAAATATAATATCCCACAATCTCAGTTGTTAAAGTTACTAGAGCTGCGCCCAATATAATTGCGCCTGCAGAGAATGAATCACCCGCCTTGTCCAACGGAATTATAAAAGACAATACAGGCACTGCACCGGAAACAACAGTCCACCAGTAACTACCCCTTCCACCGCTTAAATTTCCTACTAAGTAAACACCCGCTGAAGATCCCATAATCCATCCAATCCCCGAAGTAACCGGATGCATATTCAATACAGCTCCCCCAACAATTCCGCCTAAAAATCCTGTTACTATCTGGCCGGTTACTTTAAGTGTTGATAATCCGATATCTGCGATTATATTTTTTCCCTTACTTGTATAAGTTGAATCTTGGAAAGTCGGATCCCCGGCATAACAAAAAGATGCCAATAGAAAAATAGCGGTAACCACAGCCAATTCTCTTTTCATAAGCGTTCCATATTTTATTTTATTTTTTTATTCTGGCCAAGAGATCAAAGAATAACCCCACCCCATCTATCAGTACCCCAAATTTAGATTATTACTGTTAAAAAAACTTTCTAACTTAATTATTTTATATTTAATTTGCACAATAATAAATCTTCAAATTAAACTGCATTTGTAGAAGTTAAGTTTAATTTAAGTTACTAAACACAAATCTTATTAAATGAACGATAGAAGAATTTTAATTGTCCGGCAGGATAGAATTGGAGATTCCGTATTAAGTACTCCCATTCCTAGAGAGATAAAAAAGAAATGGCCGGAAAGTTTTATCGCAGTTTTAGTGAGAAATTATACAAGAGATATATTCGTTAATAATCCTAATATCGATGAAATTATTTTATACGAAGATTTAAAATGGAACGGACTAAAAGAATTCCTTAGAAGTGTAAAAAAGATACGGCAATATAAATTTACACATGCATTAATGCTTCTGCCTTCCGAAAGAATAAATTATCTGCTTTTCTTTGCGGGAATTAAAAATCGCATAGGGGTAGGCCAGAAGTTTTACCAGTTTATAACTTTTGTAAAAAACGTAAACAGGCATAAGTATATTCCTTTGCGACATGAAGCTGATTATTGTATGGACCAGGCAAGAAAGATTGGAATTGAAACAAATAATATTGATACAAAAATATATTTATCGGAAGATGAGATAAAAAAAGTTCAAGAAATAAGGGGGGAATGGTCCGCCGGAAATAAAAGCATTGTAGGCATAAATATAACCAGCGGAAACTCAGCACCTAACTTAACAGTAAATGATTACTTAAAATTGATTGAAAGATTAAGGGAAAAAGAGAACTATAAGATTATAATAACCGACAATAAAATTCCTACTGGTATTCGGAATTTGAAAGGAATAGCATTCCCGAATATTTCTTCCGGCCTTCGCAATTCAATAATAAATATTGCCTCCTTGGATTGCCTAATTTCCTCAAGCACCGGACCAATGCATATCGCGGCGGCCCTAGGAATCAAAACAATTTCAATATTCTGTCCCCTTCCGGCATGTTCTCCCGATCTATGGGGTCCATTAGGCAATGCACATATAACAATTCTGCCGCAGGAAAATTATTGCAGCGTTAAATGTCCGGGAGAGCCGAAAGTCTGTACATTTAACGGACAAGCAGATATCTTAATCGATAAAATTATTCAATCTTTACCATCTCTTATAAAATAATTAAAAAAATTAGTGCAAATGGCTGTGGAACAATTATAAAATAAAATTTTAATTTAAATTGTATAAATTGTTAGAATTTATAGTTGTGCCGAGAATTAAAGAAGTATTTCAAATCAAGGAAAAAATATTTTCTTCGAACTATTTTTATATATTGAATCAATAATTAATTTTGGTTTGTAAATTTGTCGTACAAATTATTTAGGGGCACATGTCGAAGGTAATTATTTGCATACACGGGCTCGGCAATAAACCTTCTCCGAAGGTTCTAACGGACTGGTGGGAGAAATCCATCCGTGAAGGATTATTCGGAATTGGGAAATATACCTTAAGCCCTAAAATTGAAATGATTTACTGGGCAGATGTACTACATGAAAAGCCTCTTGACGAAAGTATAACCGATAAAGAAAATCCGTATTACCTGGAAGAACGATATATACCGGCTAAGCAAAACCATTCTGAGGGGAAAAGTCATACACGTAGAAAGTTATGGGATTATATAGAAAAAAAATTTGACGACATTATTCTGGACAACTATTTTTCAAACAATTTTTCCGCAATTTCGGATTTAATTATTCACAAGTACTTTAGTGAGTTTGAAATTTATTATTCGGAAGATTTAACTATAAAAGATGGTAAAAAACAACCTGTCAAACAAATTATAAGAGATAGAGTTTTATCTATTTTAAATAAACATGTAAATGATCAAATTTTTTTAATTGCACATTCAATGGGATCGATTATTGTATATGATGTTTTAACTTTACTCCTGCCCAAACTAAATATTGATACTTTTATTACAATAGGCTCGCCGCTCGGATTTCCGGCAGTAAAAAATAAAATTGCTTCCGAACAAAATTTAACAGATTATAAAAATGAAATGCTAATAACTCCGATGGGCATAACAAACCATTGGTATAATCTCTCGGATAAAGAAGATGAAATAACGATTCACCCGGAACTTGCTAATAATTTCAGACCGAATGAAAACGGAGTTAAGCCTGTAGATATTATTGTAAATAATAATTATGAAATTAACGGCAATGGAAATCCCCATAAATCTTTCGGCTATTTAAGAACTCCCGAACTCAGTCGGATTCTTTATAAGTTTATGATAAGAAATAAATCAAAGCTGACTTTAAAAATTCTGAACATAACTGATTACCTATATTCTAAAATAATTTTACCAAGCGAAAGCGGTTCAAAAGAAAAAAGTAAGTCGTTAAAAGACTAAAAATTAAATTTTCAGATTGCCGTAATTATTGCTTTTTTAATTCTTTAAATATTTAGAATGAAGATATCAAAGATTTAATTTTATATGATCATTCCGCTAAAGAATGATAATAAAATTTTTATTCTATCCTTTAAATTAGATATGGATAATTATTTAAATTTCAAATAATTATTATTACCGGAAATCCCCTAAGATATGCATATCACATTTCAGATATACTTCTTAATCATGATATGCAACGTTAGGAATAATGGAATTTCGGAGTATTGGAGTATGAGGATTTGCGCCATTATTTCATCACTCCAAAATTCCAGCAGTGAGTTTTGAGTAAGGTGATTTCTTAATTTATTTCCCGGTTTATTTTTCCTGCTGATTATCATCCCTATTTCCAATAATTTTTAGAATGAGAATAAATTACACTCAAAAATTAAGTACTATAATTTCGCTCTTGAATATTGTTTCGGCCATTCAATATCTTCTTTTAATTTTCTTGCGGCATAAAGCGGCCAGTATGGATTGCGAAGTAACTCCCTTGCAAGTATTACAAAATCCGCCTGACCTGTTTGTATAATATTTTCAGCTTGTTCCGGCGATGTTATTAGACCAACAGCACCCGTAAGAACAGCGGTTTCTTTTTTAATCCTTTCCGCAAAAGATACCTGATAACCCGGGCCAACAGGTATTCGTGCTTTTGTAACATTGCCTCCGCTGGAACAATCAATTAAATCCGCACCGTTATCCTTCAAGGTTTTTGAAAGATAAATTGATTGTTCAATATCCCATCCGTTTTCAACCCAATCGGTTGATGATATTCTTGCAAACAATGGCATATCCTCAGGAATAATCTTCCTAACTGAAGATGCAATTTCAACTGCCAGCCGGCATCTGTTTTCCAGGCTTCCGCCGTACTCATCTTTTCTTTTATTAGATAATGGTGAAAGAAATTCGTGGACTAAATAACCGTGAGCCATATGAAGTTCAATTACTCCAAACCCTGCTTTAACTGCTCTGTTTGCTGCCGACTTAAATTGTTCAATTACATTTGTAATATCTTTCAAACCCATTTCTTGAGGTAAAGGATAATTGTCTTTAAATTGAATTGAACTTGGTGCTAAAGTTTTCCAGCCTCCGTTTTGTTCCGTAACTGCTCCTTCTCCTTTCCATGGTGAATAAGTAGAAGCCTTTCTTCCTGCGTGAGCAATTTGAATCCCAGGTATTGAGTGTTGAGATTTTATAAAAGAAGTAATCCTTTTGTAAGCTTCAATATGTTTATCGCTCCAAATTCCGGCATCGTCCGGAGATATCCTGCCTTCCGGGGATACTGCCGTTGCTTCTTGAATAACAAGTGCCGCACCTCCAACCGCCCTGCTTCCTAGATGGACTAAATGCCAATCTGTAGGTGTTCCGTCTATGCTGGAATACTGACACATTGGAGAGACTGCGATTCTATTTTTAAATTCGATTCCCCTAATTTGTAACTTGGAAAACAGCATACTCATATAATTCTCACCTATCCTGAACTGTTCTTTTAAGCATCCAATAAGGATAAACTTGTGCCGGCTTGCTTAATTCATCAAGCTGCTTTACTTCATCCGGCGTCATTTCCCAATCCGATGTTTTAAGATTATCTTTAAGTTGTTCTTTTGTTTTTGCACCTATAATAACGGAGGAAACTCCAGGCTTTCTTAAAAGATAATTGAGGGCTGCCTGAGCTATTGTGGCATTATGATTTTTTGCAATCTTCTCAAGTTCATCAACAATATCAAATCCTTTATTTTCATCAAATTGTAAAAATTGATTTTCCGGATCAGTTCTTCTTGCATTTTTAGGCCGCTCTTTGCCTCTTCTGTATTTGCCTGTTAAAAATCCGCCGCCTAAGGGACTCCAAGGTAGAATTCCTAATTTCTGATCAAGACAAAGAGGAACAAGTTCATTCTCAAGATCACGCGAGACTAAAGAATAGTATGCCTGAAGTGTAATGAATCTTTCCAGGTTTTGTTTTTCGGAAATTGAAAGCGCCTTCATCAACTGCCAGCCGGTATGATTGGATACCCCGATATATCTAACCTTCCCTGCTTTAACCAAATCATCAAGTGCTCTTAATGTTTCCTCCTGCGGTGTATATGGATCAAAACTATGTATCTGATACAAATCTATATAATCAGTACCTAACCTGGTTAAGCTTTTATTGCAGCTTTCAATTATATGATTACGTGAAAGCCCTACATCGTTAGGTCCTTTACCTGTTCTGCCTCTAACTTTGGTAGCAAGAACAATATCTTTTCTTCGATTGCCAAGTGCTTTCCCTAGAATTTCTTCAGATAAACCTTCCGAATAAACATCTGCCGTATCAAAGAAATTGATTCCACCCTCAAGAGCAAGATTTACAAGCTCATTTGCATCATTTTGTTCAACTTCGCCGATAACCTTCCAGTAGCCTCTTCCGCCGAAGGTCATTGCACCGAAACATATTTCAGAAACTTTTATACCGCTGTTCCCAAGAAATCTCATCTTCATTATACTTCTCCAGAGTTATTTAATTAAAATTATCAGGATTTAAAAAATATGGAAATATAATTTTAGAGTCTAAGTTATTTCATCAATTTGCTGTTTGAATCACATAAACTTGCTAGCAATTAATTGTTCATTGTTTGCGGTTGATCGTTATTAGTTATTCAATAATTTAAATTCCGATTAAACATTACATCATAATTAATCGATAATTAAATATCGATATAAGCTATTAATACTTAGTGGTTCACCAATAACTATTAACTATTTTTATTTTTGAATAGTAAATATTTATATTTGCATTTGTTATATATTTTGCAGTATTTAGAATTTAATAATCAGCAAGTAAAGGAAATCAATGCAAAGCTCAAAAATTGACTATCTAACAAAATATAATGCTTTGATTGAACTGGCCCTAGATGCATCTCATGAGCTTCCGAATAGCTTATGTAATTTCCTTGTCGATGAATTTGAATTGCAAGCTGTTGCATTATTTAAAGTTAGAACCGATAATATGCTAATACTCATCGGTAAAGCTGGTGAAGCTAAAAAAAGACTGCTGCTAAACAATTCATATGATTGTGGAGCTTGCAAATTTTTTAATGAAAATCATTCACAAACTATTTTTAATACACAACAGGATTGTGAGTTACAAATATCCGAGTATGTAATTTACGAAGGATGCTTATTAGTAAAACTTGCAGGTAAAGAAAATTTATTACTAAAAATAGCAAAGAAAACTCCCTTTGTTAAAAATGAATCGGACAATTTAACAATTATAGGTAAGGTTCTAGGTAATATTCTTAATATTTGGCTTGGGAATAAAGGTACGGTTTCCGTAACTACCGGCGATATTATTAGCGAAATTGCACATGAATTAAGGACACCTGCAAACAGCATAATGGGCTTTACTTCATTGCTTAATGAAGATAATCTTTCTTCCTCTCAAGCAGAGTCCGTAGCAACACTTAAGGAAAGTGCTTTTAATCTTTTGTCATTAATAAACGATTTGATTGATCTGGCAAAAATAGATACAGGCACCACTAAAGAAACTGCCGTAAATACAAACATTAAAGACTTCTTAGATGAAATAATTAAATTATTTGCCGACAAGGTAAACAAAAATAATATTGAATTCATTATAAATATCGGCAAGGAAATTCCTGATTCAATAAAGTTGGATTCGCAAAAGCTCAGATATGTTCTTTTAAATATTCTTACAACCTCTTTAAGGCTTACACAAAGAGGAAAAATATCGATTTCTGTTTCTTCCCCATTAAGTAACAGATTAAGTTTTAAAATCGTAGACTCAAGCAGCGGTATTTCCAGCAACATGCTTAACGATATTTTTAAACCCTTTTCTCTCACAGAACTGGGAGACAATAAAATTGGAAATATAACAGGCCTTGGTTTAGTATTAACTAAAAAATACATCGAGTCTTTAAATGGAGAAATATCAGTAACAAGCCTTGTAGGAAAAGGAACAACTTATAATTTCTCAATAGGAATAGAGGCATTATCGGTTATTGAAACAAAAATAAGTACATTGCCGAAACCAATTAAAAAGAATAAGGTACTTGTTGTTGAGGATGATTATGCAACATCCAAATTGCTGAGTAATTATCTGAATAAATGGGGTTATGAACCCACAATTGTAAACTCCGCCGAACAGGCTCTTAAAGTAATCGAAAAAGAAATATTCCTTGCGATTTTAATGGATATAGTTCTGCCCGACGCAAATGGTTTTGAGCTTCTTAAAAGAATAAGAGAACACAAAAATTCCAAACATACTCCCGTTATAGTATGTTCCGTGGAAGCCGAACAGCAGAAAGCCTTTTTAATGGGTGCTGTTGAATATTTCGTGAAACCGATACAATATAAATATTTGGTTGAAGTATTAGCAAGCTACAGGCTGAAGAAAGAATCGAACATTCTAATTGTTGATGATGATGTCCCTACTTTAAACTTAATTAAAGAAGCTATTGAACAGGCAGGTTATACCGCAATTGCCGAGTCGCATTCGTCTAAAGTTATGGGAATGATTCAATCGATGAATCTTGACCTAGCAATAATAGACCTGGACATGCCCGAATTAAACGGATTTGAATTAATTAAATTATTAAAGTCAGAGCCTAATTTTAAAAAGCTTCCGATAGTTATTTATACGGGAAAAGAAAATTACAAGGAAGACCTTAAAAAGATAGATGGTCTTTTTGCGGACCTGCTGGAAAAAAGCAGTACGAATATAGAAGAGCTTTCCGATACGATCACTCAAATGATTAATCGTTTTGAAGAGCCGCTGCCGGTTGAAGAAGTTGCAAAGCAAAAGGATGTTGTAAAAATTCTGTTAGTTGAAGACTATAAGCATTCACAAATAATAGTTACAAGGCTGTTAAAGAAAAATAATTTCGAATCTATAGTTGTTGTGGAAAACGGTCTGGAAGCTTACGAAACGGTTCAGAAGCAGCATTTCGATTTAATATTAATGGATATGCAAATGCCTGTTATGAATGGCTTTGAAGCTACTGAAAAAATAAGGCAGCTGCCCGAATACAAAGACATTCCCATTGTAGCCTTAACTGCCTTTGCAATGAAAGGTGACCGTGAGAAATGTCTTGAAGCCGGAGCAACTGATTATATTCCTAAACCGATTGACAGCCAAGAATTTATCGAAAAAGTAAAATATTATACTGAAAGTAAAGTAAAAGCAGTTTAACAAACATTGATAAGTGAAAATCCAAGAGTAAGGTTTGCTCCAAGTCCCACAGGGTATTTGCATGTAGGCGGGCTACGTACGGCTCTGTATAATTACCTGTTTGCAAAAAATAAAAACGGAAAATTCGTATTAAGAATTGAAGATACGGATAGGAACCGTTTTGTTGAAGGAGCTGTTGAAAATTTAATTGATTCCCTAAAATGGTGCGGATTAGAATATGACGAAGGCCCCGGTACTGCCGGTTCTTACGGTCCTTACATGCAGTCTCAACGGCTTGAAGTTTATTCAAAATATATAAATGAATTAATTAAAAGCGGGAAAGCATACTACTGTTTTTGCACACCGGAAAGACTATCGGAACTTCGTAAAGAGCAGCAAAGACAAAAGCTGCCGCAAGCCAAATATGATAAGCATTGTCTTAACTTAAGTAAGGAAGAAATTGAAGAGAGGCTCAACAGCGGGATAAATCATGTTGTTCGCTTAAATGTGGAACCGGGACAAAAAATCTCATTTGATGATGCAATACACGGCCGTATTGAATTCGACAGCGATAATGTAGACGACCAGGTATTAATGAAAAGCGACGGTTATCCCACATATCATCTTGCAAACGTTGTAGATGATCATCTGATGAAGATAAGTCATGTAATACGCGGCGAAGAGTGGTTATCCTCCACACCCAAGCACGTTCTTCTTTACGATAATTTCGGTTGGGAAAGGCCTGTCTTTGCACATCTTCCCCTTTTACTAAATCCGGATCACTCCAAACTAAGCAAACGCCAGGGAGATGTTGCGGTGGAAGATTACAGGGCAAAAGGATTCTTAAGTGAAGCCTTGATAAACTTTGTTGCATTGCTTGGCTGGAATGCAGGTGACGATAAGGAGTTTTATTATCTGAATGAATTAATCGAAAAATTCTCACTAAACCGAGTTAATAAATCCGGTGCGGTTTTCAATATTGAAAAACTAAGCTGGTTGAATACAGAACATTTGAAGAAAAAATCTGATGTAGAAATTCTGCTTCTTCTTAAGGAAGAAATTAAAAATTCAAAAGAAAATATTCGTAATTTAGATGATGATTACCTGCTTAAAGTTATTACAGCGATGAAGGAAAGAGTTTCATTCGTTAATGAATTTTTAACTAAGAGTCCTTACTTTTTTAAAGAACCGGATGAATACGAGGAAAAGGCGGTCGCAAAGAACTGGAAAGAGGATACTCCGGCTGTTCTAGAAAGACTTAAAGATAAATTTATAATGCTTGAGAATCCGGTTAAAGAGGATTATGAAAATGCCTTAAACAAATTATCTGAAGAATTGAAAATAGGCAAAGGCAAAATAATTCATCCTCTAAGATTATCTGTTTCCGGGATGAGTACCGGTCCCGGAGTATACGATATACTTGTAATATTAGGTAAAGAAGAAGTAATTAAAAGAATAAACACCGCACTGGAAAATATAAAAATTTGAATGCGGTTATGTTACAATAAATTCAATAGAACATGGACGACCACAGATTAGAATATTTAAATTTTAACTTTTTTCCAACTTTAACCACTCCATATAAAATTACTTAAAGAAACAAAAAAATATTCCGTGATAATCAGTTTATCACATAGGCGTCAACTTAATTTTATGACGCTTATTTGAAGTGTTTGGTTATATTTATCTTAAAAAACTTTTGTGGATGCTGGTTATTACATTAAACATAAGATAATAAGGTTGCTGTTTATAGAGGGTTTAATATTACTACTAAGGTTATTACATTTGATAAGGTTTTCCGTAAACACGTCCAAAAGCTTTTTTATTCATATTAAAAAAACCTTATTTCTTTACTAAACCATAGTAGCAAAAAGAATAAATAGGAATTAACCTTATTACCTTATTTTTCTGTAACTTACGTACTTCAACAAGCTTCCTTAGGTTGACGCCTATGAGATTAATCAGTGTTGTCTGTCTATTGCCTTAATGTTTAAATAATAAAGTGGTACATATTTCGGTAAGAACAGTAAATAATATGCACCACCAGAGAGGTATTGAGGAAGAAAAACTTTTTATTTTCTATTCCGATGCTAATTTTACTTTTGCCCAAAATTTAACAGGCTCAATCATACTGCGGTTAAATTGTCTTCCGCCGTCTCTACCACCACCATAGCCGCCATAGCCGCCGTAGCCTCCCCGCATACCGCCTCCTTCACCGCCGAAACCGCCAGACATACCGCCTTCGCCGCCAAAGCCGCCCTCCGGACCTTCACCCCCTTCTCCACCTTCGCCGCCCTCAGGCCTTCTAAACATTCCTCCTCGATCTGAACGATTTGCAGCAAAGCTTCCTGTTTCAAGTCCGACACTAATTGTACTTCCGGTATCTGCATTTAAGGCATAATTAAATCCTGCTTCATGTTGAAGAGGCATTCTCATTTCATAAACCATCCGTCCGTCTTTCATTGTCATTTTTAACTTTATCCCTTTAAGCTGGGTTAAAGGAATACGGTTTGCTTCGTTTTTTGCACCAACAATCTCGGCATCGGTCTGGTTTTGCAAAAGAATTTTATCTATCTCCGCAGGTATAGGTCTTGTACCTTCTTCATTATTATTCTGCATTTCACTTCTAAATTGGGATCTATCCATTCCGCGGAAACCTAGAGGAAATCTTACGCCGAATTTTTTATCATCGCTTGCAGTTCTATCAAACCATACGGTTAAACCCATTCTCAAAATTTTGGATTCAAGGCTGTTATCCGAAGTTACAAGGCATAGATAAAGATATTTGTTATCGTTTTCTACACCGACAAGAGATTTAAGATTGCTTACATAAGTTAAAGAATTTCCCCAATCCGCATCATTCCCGTCAATTTTAATATCATTAGTTTTCCATTTACTGTTAACTGAAGTGTCTCCGCATCCAGCAATCGAAATTATTATAGCTATCAGCCCGATATAAAGAAAGCCCCTTCTATAATTTGTTCTTTTCAAATCATTCCTCCGCAATTTATTAATTTTTATTTAATTTGTTAGACATTTAAAAGATTAAAAAAATTTAATGGGCATAAATTTTT
>JBJKQP010000099.1:0-16689 GCA_046705105.1 Ignavibacteriaceae bacterium
TGCAAGCGATAATCTGTTCGCTTCTTTCTGATTAAATAATCTACCCTTCGGTGTTGTAAAAATTATATTGTCATAACTTCTTTCTTCAAGAAGTTTTTCAATACATTCAAAAAACGGCTCCGGTTTAAGTACCATACCGGGGCCGCCGCCAAAAGGTTTATCGTCTATTTGCTTATGCTTATTAAAGGCATAATCCCTTAAATTGTGAACGAAAATTCCTACCTTCCCTTTATTCTGTGCCCTTTTAAGAATACTCGAATTTAACGGGCTTACAAACATATCGGGAACTGCCGATATTATATCAATTCTCATCATCTTCGTAGAAATTTTCTCCCGGCTTTAAAACCATAATTTTATTTTCAGGATCAAAGCTTTCAATAAAAGACATTACGGCCGGGATTAAAATTTCTTTTCCTTTATTATCTACCACATAAACATCATTTGCAGGAAACGTAAGAACATCTTTTATAATACCGATCACTTCATTATTTCTCAGAACTTTGCTGCCTAACAAATCATGAATAAAAAAATAATTGTCAGGCAGCTTAATTACATCCTTACGTTCAACAAAAATTTCCTTACCGATTAGGACTTCCAGATCTTTTTCGGAATTAAAATTTTTAAATTTAAGAAAAAAGCTCTTTTTCTTCTTCTTAACATTTTCCACATAAAATTCTTTTTTATCTTCAAAAAAGTCGATATAAACCTTTTGAAGATTAAAGAATCTTTCCGGGAAATCGGAAAAGGAAGTAATTTTTACAAATCCTTCTTTACCGTAAATCGAAACAATCTTGGCAATTAGGAAAAACTCTTTCACTAAATCAAGAGGGTTCGATCCCTTAATCTAAAATTTCTAAAATAGCTCTTTTGCCCTCTTTTGCTGCAATTGCGGTTAACAAGGTACGCATTGCCTGAGCAGTCTTACCTTGTTTTCCGATTACCTTTCCGACGTCATCCGCCTGTACTTTGAGAGAAAGAACAACCTTGTTATCTTCCGGAGATTTTTCCTCGATAACTACACTATCGGGGTTATCTACCAGGTGTTTTGCAATGAACTCAATGAATTCTTTCATAGAAAGAAGCCTCCTATTTTACAGCACGGGAGCTTTTAGAAATTACGTACGTAAAAATACTCCGATGAATAGTAACTAGCTACCCTATACTATTCGCCGGTGGTATTCTTTTCAGAAGCAGCGCCCTTTACTTCTGCCGTACCTTCCTCAATATTCTCTTCTTCCTGTTTAACGGCCTTTTCTTCTGAAACAACTTCATCACTTTTCTTCTTATCGGAAGAACCGCTCTTTACCTTTGCTTCTCGTAACTTTGCCCATTTATCAAGCTCTTCTTCTATTTTCTCTGCCGACAGGCCTTTTCGCGTTAATTCTTTTTTTAACAGTATTCCTTTTTGAGTTAAAAGACTTTTAACGGTATTGGTTGGTTGAGCCCCTACGCTCAGCCAGTACAATGCCCTTTCTTCTTTTATGTCCACAGTAAAAGGATCTGTTAAAGGATTATATAACCCGATAGATTCAAGAAACTTCCCGTCGCGAGGTGACCTGGAATCAGCCGCTACAATTTTATATATAGGTTGTTTTTTCTTTCCTATTCTTCTTAGTCTTAACTTAACTGCCAAGTTGTTTGAACCTCCAAATATTAATCACATTTATGTTAAAATTTTACTATAGCCCTATGGCTAAACTTACCTGCCTAAACGCAGGTTAGCAATTGACGAATTGTTAAAGCCTTTTTTAGCTAGTTTGCCCATCATTCTTTGCATTTCTCCGAATTGCTTTATTAACCGGTTAACATCTTGAATTGATGTACCGCTACCACGGGCAATTCTTTTTCTGCGGCTACCGTTTAATATTTTAGGTGCCGCACGTTCTTTTTTTGTCATCGAGTTTATAATGGCCTCAACTTTAACAAACGCATTATCGTCAATTTTAGCATTTTTTATCTGCGTACCTATTCCCGGAATCATTCCGAGCAGCGACGACAAAGAACCCATTTTCTTAATAACTTTAATTTGCTTAAGAAAATCATCAAAATCAAATTTATTTTTCCTTAATTTTTCCTCAAGTTTCTCTGCTTCTATTTCGTCAAAGCTCTGCTGGGCTTTTTCAACCAGAGAAACAACGTCTCCCTTTCCCAAAATTCTAGATGCCATTCGGTCGGGATGGAACAATTCCAGAAGGCTAAGCTTTTCTCCGTTGCTTATAAATTTAATTGGTTTGCCAACAACGGAACGAATTGACAAAGCTGCACCGCCTCTTGCATCACCGTCAAGTTTTGTAAGAACTATGCCGTCAAAGTTAACTCTTTCGTTAAATGCCTTTGCGGAATTTACGGCATCCTGTCCGGTCATTGAATCTACAACAAACAAAGTTTCGGTCGGATTAACAAGGGTCTTAATATCCGAAACTTCCGTCATCATTTCTTCATCTACATGCAGACGGCCGGCAGTATCTATAATAACCGTATCCAGTGCTTTTTCTTTTGCATAAGACTGTGAACCGGAAGCTACCTTGCGTGCATCTTTTTCTTCAATTGAAAAGACCGGTACGGATATTTGTTGTCCGAGTAATTTCAATTGTTCTATCGCAGCCGGACGATAAATATCCGCAGCAGCCAGCAAAACTTTACGGTTTTTTTCTTTTAATTGTTTTGCAAGCTTGGCACAAAAAGTTGTTTTACCGGAACCTTGCAGCCCAACAACCAGTATTGTTGTAATACCGGAACCATTAATTTTAATTTCGCTTTGAGTACTTCCCAATAAAACGGTTAACTCATCAAAAATAATCTTGGTAATTAATTGTCCCGGTGTAATAGAATTAATTACTTCCGTGCCGAGAGCCTTTTGAGAAACTTTTTCGATAAACTCTTTGGCAACTTTGTAATTAACATCAGCATCCAAAAGAACACGTCTGATTTCTCTTAAAGAATCAGAAATATTTTTTTCGGTTAGCCGGCCTTGCCCGCGAACCTTTTTAAGTGCCGCTTCAAACTTGTAAGTTAAATCTTCGAACATAATTTACTAAAAAAAACCAATAATATTCACTAATTTTACTAATAAATCTCATTTTTAAAAATTAAGCCCTCTTTTATTTGCAGGACTTAACTCGCACCTTTACATGCTCTTACAATTACAGATGAACTCTAATTTTGAACTGCAAATTTAAGTCTTTCTTATAGTGAAGTTCAAGTTTTCAGCTTTAGGCCGACCTCCTCTGCCTGCCGGGAAGCAAGTTTTGGCGGAAAGTTCAAAAAAAATTTTTATTGTCTATTTTATCCCGCTTTAAGGGCATTGGCACCGGAAACGATTTCCAGGATTTCTTTTGTAATAGCTGCTTGTCTTTCCTTATTGAATTTTAACTGCAATGTTCTTATTAATTCTTTGGCATTAGTAGTTGCATTATCCATAGCCGTCATCTGTGCACCATACTCAGCCGCATTGGATTCGAGCAGTATTCTCCACATCTGGCCTTTTAAATGTTTAGGTAAAATATAATTAAGAATTGATTCCTGGTTCGGCTCAAAAATATAGTTATTAAATGTATATTTTTCTTTCCCCGATTTTTTAAGTACAGGTATCGGTAAGAATTGCTCAACAATTATCTTCTGCTGGATAACCGATTTAAATTCATTATAAATTATAATGACCTTATCATATTCTTTATTCAAATAACCGCTTATTATTTTGTTAGAAATTTCTACTGCAGCATCATAATTTAATGATGAAAAGAATCCTTTTTTATTATAAACAACATTATAATCACGCTTCGAGAAAAAGTCATATCCTTTTTTACCGATACAAAAAAGCCTGCATTTAATTTTATTAACGGAAAGTTCTTCTTCAATATACTTAACTGTTTCTTTAATAATGTTTGCATTAAAAGCACCGCAAAGACCTCTATCGGCAGTAACTACCACTACAGCGGTATGTATTTCTTCACGATGCACAATATACGGATTTGCATTTATATCGTTTTCAGTAACCATGTGAGATAACATTTCAAAAATTTCTCTTGCATAGGGACGTGCATTAATAATTCTATCCTGGGCTCTTCGAAGCCTTGCAGCAGCAACCATCTTCATAGCTTTGGTTATTTTCTGCGTACTCTGAACGCCTTTTATTCTCCTTTTTATATCCCTTAATGTTGCCATATTAATACTTATGCATGCGCTTTAAATACATTAATTAATTCTTTTGCTGCTTTTTTAATGTCCTCAACGGTTTTATCATTTAATTGTTTTTCTTTTTTAATCGATTCATAAATTTGAGGCATATTTACTTCAATATATTCGTGAAGTTCTTTTTCGAATCTTTTTATTTCAGAAACCGGAATATCATCCAGCATGCCTGTTGTGCCGACAAAAATACTAACGACCTGTTTTTCCACAGGCATTGGTGTATATTGTCCTTGCTTTAAAAGTTCAACAAGCCTTGCACCTCTTGAAAGAGTTCTTTGAGTAGCTTTATCAAGGTCGGAACCGAATTTTGCAAAAGCTTCCAGTTCTCTGTACTGTGCAAGATCAAGTTTCAAACTGCCGGCAACTTTTTTCATTGCTTTTATTTGTGCATTACCGCCGACACGGGAAACGGAAATACCAACGTTAATGGCAGGCCTTACACCCGAGTTAAACAAGTTGGATTCCAGGTAAATCTGTCCGTCGGTAATTGAAATTACATTAGTAGGAATGTAAGCAGATACGTCTCCTTGTTGTGTTTCGATTATAGGCAAAGCAGTCAAGCTTCCGCCGCCGAGATCTTCGCTAAGCTTAGAAGCTCTTTCAAGCAGCCTTGAATGGAGATAAAATACATCGCCGGGATAAGCTTCCCGTCCGGGTGGTCTTCTAAGCAATAAAGAAAGTTCACGATACGCAGCAGCTTGTTTGGAAAGATCATCATATATAACTAAAGCATGTTTACCGTTATCTCTAAAGTATTCTCCCAAAGTAGCGCCGGAATAAGGCGCAATAAATTGTAAAGGAGCCGGCTCGGATGCAGAAGCGGAAATTACTGTTGTATAATCCATTGCACCATGCTCTTCCAGTTTAGCAACCACCTGTGCAACTGTCGAACTCTTTTGACCAACTGCTACATAAATACAGTATACCGGCTCAATACCCAATGATTTACTTTCTTCCGAATGGGTATATTTCTGATTAATTATTGCATCAACCGCAACTGCAGTTTTACCGGTTTGTCTATCGCCGATTATTAATTCTCTCTGGCCGCGTCCTATGGGTATCATAGCATCAATAGCAGTAATGCCGGTTTGAATCGGTTCTTTAACAGGCTGTCTCTGGATAACGCCGAGAGCTTTCCTTTCAATCGGCAAAAATTTACTTGTGTTAATTGCACCTTTACCGTCTATCGGAATACCAAGTGGAGTAATTACCCTGCCGAGCATTTCTTCTCCAACCGGCATGGATGCAACCCGCTTAGTCCTTTTTACAATATCGCCTTCTTTAACCAGTGCTGACTCTCCGAACAAAACGCAGCCAACGCTGTCTTCTTCAAGATTTAAAACCATACCGAAAACATCGTTCGGAAATTCTACCAGTTCGCTGGCCATAACTTGCGATAAACCGTACACTCTTGCAATACCGTCTCCTACCTGGAGAACAGTACCGACATCGTAAATATCCGTTTCACTTTCGAAACCGGATAATTGTTTTCTTAATACTGCAGATATTTCATCAGGTTTTACTTCTGCCATTTTCTTTCCTTTTTCACAAAGTGATCCCGACTTATCGGGGTAAAATTTCTATTTTAATTTAAACGGACACTGCTTCTAAGGAACTGTTTTCTTAACAATTCTAATTGATGTTTTACTGAAGCATCGAATACAGTGTCTTTTACCTGAGCAACAAATCCGCCTATGATGCTTTGGTCAATTTCAAAATGAAGTCTTACTTTTTTCTTTAAATATTTTTCAAGATTGTTTTTAAATTTTTCTACCTGTTCAGCAGAAAATTCCGCAGCAGACTTAACATTAACATTTACAATTCCCAGTTTGTCGTCCTTTAATTGCAGAAAAATTTCCGTAATGCTTCCTAAAAGATTTTCTCTGTCTTTATTAACAACAAACCTCAGAAAATTCATAGTTTCCGAATTTACCTTAGAGCCGAAAAGATCATTCAAGATAGCCAACTTAACATTTGGTTTAATAATGGGGCTGGATAAAGCTCCGGTTAATTGATGGCTGGATTGAAGAGCAGAATTAACCATCTCAATATCATCGGCAACCGTATTAAGGATATTTTTTTCTACTGCCGTATCCAGCAAGGAAGCAGCATATCTATATGAAACTTTATATTCGCTCATTAATTAGTTTTTAATTATTTCGCTGATATATTTGTTTACAAGTTTTTTCTGGGCATCTTTATCTAAATTTTCTCTTATAATTTTTTCAGCAGCTTGAACGGCAATTTCAGCAACCTGGCTTTTTAACTCATCAAATGCAGCTTCTTTCTTTCGATCAATCTCGGCACCGGCTTCTTCTATAATTTTTTTCGCTTCTTTTTTACTATCCTGAATTATTTGTTCCTTAAGCTTTTCTGCATAAGCCCTGCTTTGATTTATAATCTGCTTGGATTCTTCTTCTGCTTTTGCCAGGTTAACCTGGTTTTGTATAAGTACCTTCTGTGCTTCTTCCTTTGCAGTTTGTGCTTTTTCCAGGGATTCTTTAATTGCAGTTTCCCTCTGGTCAAGTACGGATAAAATCGGCTTCCAAGCAAACTTCTTAAGTACCAGCAGAAGTGCGATAAACGTTACTACAGTCCAAATTATTACGCCGGGATTTACTTCAATTAAACTATTCCCGCTTTCAGCAATCACTGCAAGTACAGGTAAACTAAAACCGGTTAACATAAATTCATTTCCTATTTTAATATCGTAAAGTATTTATTTTATAACAACAAATACATTTAAGGTTACGGAGCTGCTTTGAAGGCTAGCAGAATACAAATTACCAGGGCAAAAAACGCTATACCTTCAATAAGAGCAGCAGCTATAATCATCGCTGTTCTAATCGGGGCAATAGCTTCCGGCTGCCTGCCCATAGCTTCCATAGCACGACCGGCCAATAACCCGATGCCTATACCGGCTCCAACAACTACAAGTCCCGCACCTATACCGGCGCTTAACCAACCTAGATCCATTTTAGTCTCCTTTGATTATTAACAGTTTATTTTAACTTAATGTTCTACGTGTTTTGCCATACCTATAAACAATGCGGTAAGCATCGTAAATATGTAAGCTTGTATTAATGCAACCAATACCTCCAGCAGTTCTATAAACAGGGTAAACCCAACAGAAACCGGAGCAACATAAAGTGTGTGCATTACAAAAATCAATCCTACCAATGAAAAAATAACAATATGCCCTGCAATCATGTTGGCAAAAAGACGAATACATAACGCAAACGGTTTAGTAAACAATCCTAAAATTTCCAACGGAACAATTACAATAACAATCCATCCCGGCATCCCCCCGGGCACCAGATTCTTAAAATATTTAATTAAGCCGTAGCTTCTAATACCGCTATATTGAATTACTAAAAAAGAAATTGCAGCCAAAGCCGCCGTAACTGCGATGTTACCCGTGGGTACAATTAAATTAGGTGCCGGCACTAACCCAAACAAGTTAATAAAAAGTACGAAAAAGAAAAGTGTTAACATATACGGTAAAAAACTTTCGTAGCCTTTACCTATTGATGGTTTAACAATTTCGTCTCTTACAAATTCTATTATTATCTCGAAAAGGTTGGATAATCCTTTTGGAATCAAAGATTTTTTATACCCTCTTGCAGCCATTATACTAAGTATTACCAATATGGCAGTTACTACCCAGATAATAAAAATATCCCTAGTAATGGAAATATCAATTCCTAAAACCTGAATACGGGGAAGATAAAGATTACCTAACGGCCCAAAATTTAAGTAATTAGCATCCAGGACATGATGCATAATCCAGCTAGGGTCGCTGCTGTTTTCCGCTGCTTTTTTTGCTGTATCAGCAACGGCCTCCGAGTTGATTAAAGTATTAAAAAGCATTAAAACTTATTATCTTCTTATGCAAAGATAGATTATTTGTATTGTAAGATAATATATATAAAAAATTAAGATAGAAAATATAAAACTATTCTTATTTATATCCAAAAATTTGATGGTTATTATAACAAGCAACATTAATACCAACAATCTTAAACCCATACCGGGAAAAATTGCCTCTATTACTTTATCCAATTGTTTGTTATCTGTTTTTTTAATATAAAAAATAGACGTAAAAAATGCCCCTGTAGTATAAACACCCGCAAGTAAAAAAGCAAAATAGTGTCTTAACGAGATAATCGAAAAAACGTACAAAATTGAGATAATTAACAACACACAGAATACAACAATTAAATTAAATACCCGAATTTTATTTTCCGTAACATTCATCACGATTTTAATACTGTTTTTATAAAATTATAAAGACCGGAAATGACCCCTAAAAAGGAAAATACAACCGTAAAGATAGGCTCGGTTTTAAACTTGCCGTCTAGCCATACCCCGATAAAAACCATAATGGTAACCGTAGCAGCAAGCTGCAAACCTAGCCCTAGGTAACTTATCCAGCTATTATCCGAATTGTTGTTGTCTTTTAACGGATTATTTATTTTCATCTTTATGTTGTTCCGGAACGGAAGCAACAAATTTATTTTCTTTTACACCCATTTTACTGCTCCCGTCAAAAATTGCTCCCTCTTCTACAACCAGTATTTTTGTTATTATATCACCCTTTAAATTAGATTTAGATTCCAATACTACTTTCTCATTAGCCGTAATAGTCCCGACGATTTTTCCTCCAACAACAATTACATTTGCATTTACTTCGCCGTTTACTTCGCCGCTTTCTCCAACAGTTACATTTCCGTTAGCATTGATATTTCCGTTTACAGTCCCGTCAATTCTAAGATTTCCGTTGCTCTTAATTTTACCTTCCAGCATTACACCGTGGCTTATAATTGTAACGGCATCTTGTCCGATGCTTTCGTTGTTAATTTTAGTTTTCAATTTTCTTTCCTCCACTAAAAGTTAATTTAAAGTTTAATAGGATTTATAGGCTTTCCGTTTTTCCAAATTTCAAAGTGAAGATGAGGCCCGGTTGTAATTTTACCGGTATTTCCGCTAAGAGCAATAATCTGTCCTTCAAGTACAACATCCCTGGATTTTTTAAGTAATTCCGAACAATGCTTGTAAACAGTTATATAACCATCGGAATGACCGATAATCATCATATAACCGTCGCGTACCGTATAATCCGCAAAAATAACATAACCACTGGCTGCTGCATAAACGGGTGTACCGGTTTTTACTACTATATCTATTCCCATATGGCCTGTTTCCGGATCGAATCCTCGGCTTATAAAACCGTTTACAGGCATCATAAAATGAATTATGTTCTTATCCGGTTTTAAAGTTCCCGTAGAATCTTTTGCTAATAATTTTTTAAACACATAAAGGATATCTCCGCCGTAAGGATTCTTTATCGTTTTGCCATGTTTCTTTAAACTTCCGGACAAAGAATCGAATAATGTTGAATCACCCAGCATAATAGCGTCTTTCATTTGCTGGTTTGTAGATTTAAGATTCTCTAGTTCTGTTGATAAGAAAATAAGCTTTTTATTGAGTTCATTAACTATTTTTTGTTCGGAGGGATCCAACTTGTTGTGAGGGGGAAAGAAAACTCTTTTTAGCGGAGTAAGATTCAAAATGAAAAATCCGGCTAAAAGGAATACGAATGCATACATACCGGCAAATGTAAAAATTTTGCCCATACCAAAATTCACCGATTTGGTTTCCGTTCCTCCGCCTGAAGGAATTATTACAAAAGATAGTCCCTTTAATTTTTTTAAATTTTTAAAATTCACTTAGACTAATACCTTATAATTTTAATCAACACTTACTATATTTTTCCAATACATATTCAAATTTAATTTTTCCATCTCTTAAAAGCACCGGTTCACCGTCACTTAAATCAATTAAAGTTGATGCTTTATAATAGGATTTTTTCCCTGTAAAAAATACGGCATCAACTTCGGATGAAAATTCCTCTTTAATCATGCTTGCTTCCAACAACGGCGGCTGGTTGCTTTTATTAACGCTGGTAGAAATCAACGGCATTAAAAGTTCCGATGTTAATTTTAAGCAAAAGCGATTATTGGGAATTCTAAATGCAGCATTCTTAACACCCAGTATTTCGCTGGTTTTTGAATTTAAAGTTAATACAACAGAAACCGGGTTCGGCCAAATTGATAAGAAAAAATCCAGATGTCTTTCCGATTTTATTTCTATATACTTTAATAATGTTTCTATACTATTTATCAGCAAAATATACATCTTACCGGGTTCACGCTTTTTTATGTCATCAATTTTTTTTACGGCATCTTCATTAAAGGGATTGGCGCCGAATCCGTAAATAGTATCGGTGGGATAAACAAATATCCCTCCTTCCAGGTATAATCTTTTAGCTTCTTGAACCGCGTAATCAAATTTTTCATCAACATTTATAAATTCGGCATCTTTAATTTGCATTATTAATAATTTCCCTTACTTTTGAAATTACTACGTCCGGTTTTAGATTATTGCCGCAGGCAAAATTTTTAACCGGACATTCATTGTAACCGTGTATACCGCAAGGTTTACAAGATAAGCCCTGCAAACTTACATAACTACTCTTTTTATTAAAAGGAAAAAATCCGAACTCAGGTACCGTGGAACAATAAATTGTAATTACCGGTATGTCTGCACACATTCCAAAATGAGTTGGGGCACTATCGTTTGAAACCAAAATTTCTGTTTTTTTTAGCAATTCGATAGTTTCCGTAATGGAAAACATTCCCGCAGTATTAAATATACCGCTTCCGAATTTACCTTTTATATCTTTGCAAAGAAGTTTTTCTTTTTCACTTCCTATTAATAATATATTAAAATCTTTGTCTAAAAAAAATTTTATAATCTCTTCAAAATATCCGGAAGGATACCTTTTTGTACTCCAGACGCTACCCGGTGCTATTGCCGCAATTTTTTTATTTAAACTATTTGAAGAAATATATGAATTGATTTTTTCTTTTTGCGACATGGAAACATTTACGATTGGAGTTATACGCCAGTCATTTCCTGTATAGTTAAAATTAATTAAATCCAGATTTCTTTGTACTTCATGCCTGCCGTTACGATAATCAATTAAATATTTATATACGTGCTTTAAACTGCTGTTATTGAAGCCGTAAGTTTCTTTAACGCCCAGTTTCATTACAATAAAGGAAGTTCTGAAAGATCTGTGAGGCGAATAGATTATATCGTAATTATTTTTTTTTATTTCGTTTATAAATTTGAGCAAAGAAAAGAAAGACTTATGTTTTCCTTTTTTATCAATTAAAATAACATTATGTACAAAAGGAGAAGCCGAAAAAATTTCACCGGTTAAAGGAATTGCAAGTACATCAATTTCACTTTGCGGATACTTGTCCTTTAATTTTTGAATCATCGGAAGAGTTAAAATTGCATCACCGATAAAAGCAGTTTGTATGACTAAAATTTTTTCCATTTCAATTTAGTACTTCCACCTTTTATGCTGCCAGAGCCATTGTTCGGGATATTTTCGGGCAATACTTTCCAGGTAATCAAACATCCGCTGGTTTAACTCGATTACCTTATCTTCGTCCTTTTCAGGGAGATTTTCCATACTTATTTCGAAAAATTCGGTTTCATATGAATAATCAGGCTGCCTTACTGCAATACCATAAAGAATTGGCGAGCCTGTTTTTAATGCAAGAATTGCAGGACCGGGATAAACGGAAGTTTTTCTGGCGAAAAAATTTACCCTAATCCCTTCAGCAGGGCCTCTCTGGTCGGCAACCATAGCAATAATATTTTTCTCTTTCAATTCTTTATAAATTTGTCTTATAGAAATTCCGAGCGGAACAATTTTATTCCCCCACATTACCCTCATATTATCCAGCCAGTTTGTAACATATACATTACTCTGAGGTTTAACTACAACATATAACGGAATATTCAACTGAGCGCCCATAGAAACGGCCATATATTCCCAATTGCCGAAATGTGCGGAAATTAAAAGTAGTCCTTTCTTTTCTTCGTATTTTTTTTTAACAAATTCCAGATTACGGCATTTAACTGCATTTATTACTTCTTGCTTGGTCATCCAGGGTATATATAGAATTTCTATTAGTGCAATTGCAAAACTTTTATAGCTGCCGTAAGCTATCTTTTTAATTTTTTCGCCGGCATATTCCGGAAAGGCTTTGCTAAGGTTTTCAATAGTTGTTTCTTTTCTTATAGGAATTATATAGAAAAAAACGAACGCAAGTACGGTTGATATTTTTCTTGCTACCTTAAGACCGGTTACTTTGAACAGGTAGCTAAATAATACAAAAATAAAATATTCTATTCTATCAGACATCCGGTATAAATATTATGGCCCAATTATCATTTTAAAATTTTATCATTCAAAGTTAATGAATAGAATTTATTAAATAAAACTTTAATATATGATATTCCCCGAATCCCTTTATGTTTTTAGCTTATAACCATGAGCAGAAAACTATTGGCCATGAACCATAACCTATTTACTAAGGGTAATTAATTTTCAACTTAAAATTCCGTATCTAGCATGAAGTCCTACCTGGTTTATGCATAAACTCCGGAATATTAAAAAAGAAGTATAACGAATACTTAAAAAATTTCGGTTGTTTGCAGAACATATTGGAGGAACTTGGTATGATACTCCATTCGCTTTAATCAAAGACTTTGCAATAAGTTTAATTACTACCGTTTTGCAGTTTATGAAAAAATCAAGCATAATAAGTATTTACATTTCTTTACCGAATAAGAATCATGATAAAGATAAAACTTAGAAACTTAAAATTTAATTTTAAAGTTTTGTGTCTATGGTAAAGAAGCATTATTACAAAGTTACCACATTTCTAGTAAGAAGTTGTTGTAATTCTGCTTTGCCAGTTATCATCTCTTACTTCACCGCGTGCGGTAGAATTAATAAGCTGATAATCCGAGAAACCTGTTAAATCCGCAAAGACAAAAATTACACCGCCTTGTATATCATTATAATGCCAGATTTCATAGGGTTTTGTATTAGTTTCATTCGGATAACGATCAATTTCGCTGGGCTCACCGTAAATTAACAATACTCTTCCTCTATCCGTTTTCCAGCCAGGAGTATTAAGACTTCCGAATTTTTGATCGGCCTCTTTAACTCTCTCCAAATATTTCTGGTAGAAGTCATTCTGAGGAGTGGCAGGATCGGGATCTCTTTTCTTCCAAAAGTTATATAAAAACTCCCTTTTACCCTCTACGGTTTGAAGCTTATCCCATTGGCTGATTTCGTTAGTGGTTGCAATATATTTTGCTTTTGCAAACAAATCATTGCATTCTTCCATAGACATTAAACCAAACAGGCTGCTGAGGATTTTTGAGGGCTGGGCATTAGCGGTATCCAGGGATTTAACATCCGGATTATAAACAAAAAACCTTTTGGAAGAAATCATACCTCTGTCCTTTACACTGTCCAATAAGCCAATGCGCAGCGTATAAGTATCCGTAGGGTATTTATTAATAGGAACCGAACCTACTTCCACTCTGGAAGGAATTCCCCGCATAATCTCCATCTTTTTATTATAATATACTTTTCCTCTGCTGTTTATTATAGTACTATAAATTTGTAAGGGTACCCCTTTCTCTTTACCGTATGGATCATACACTTCGAAGTAATAAAATACTACCGGAAGATTTTCACCAAAAACAAGGTTTGGTATCGGGGTTACTTCGAAAGTATTCTTGTAGAAAATGGAATTCTTATCAGGGCTGTCTTGTACAATTTTGGATGCGAGTTGTATATCACTCAACGCAAGGCTGTCTTGTTCATAAGGCTTTACTCTAATAAAATCGGAATTGGATTCTTTGTTTTTATTGTTATACTGATCAGACACCAATACGGTACATTTGTAAATTCCTTTAGGCAGAGCAAAGTTTAAAAGGCCTACTAAATTCTTTTTCGCTACTCTTGAGGTGTCTTGAACCGGATACGTTAATTTCCAGCTTTTGTTTATAAATGATTTTCCGGTAGCAGTATCCACAAAAGAAACATTTAAAATTCCTCCGACACTATAAGAGGAATCCATACGATGCAAGGTAAGTGCAGATTGATTTATTGAATAATACAATTGAAGATAATTATCGGCGGAATCATAGGCAAACTGGGCATAGTCGAAGTTAAATAAATTACTGTTCTCCTGTGAAAAGTTCTTTACACTACAGGAAAGAATCAGAAAGATAACTAATAGTATTTTATATTTCATTTGAGGCTTGATTATTATTAATAATAAATTAAAAGAACAACCTTTATATCAAATTTACAAAACATAAACAAAATAACATAACACTTATTTTTTGTCAAGTGTTTTGTAAAAGTATGAAATTTTCGGTACCAAACACTTCGGCGGTTAATAACATTTTAACTGCAAGAACGTTGTGAACCCCGCTTATTAATTTTATCTACTTACGCAAGGGTACTCTTTGGAGCAGGAATGTTGGAATAACGGATTTATTTTGTCTATTCCATTCCTCCTATACTCCACAAGCTGCGTAACATAAGTAATTCAATTAAATTCTAAGTAATACTAGTATCGCTGTATACCAACAGAACGTTTACTGCCGATTACATTTTTAATTTCATCTTTAGACATGCCGGGGTTATAGGTAACATCATAGCCTGCCGCTTCCGAAATTTGCACGCATTTTTATCTACCGAATCCGTTATAATAATTTTTTCATTATACTCCGGGAAGAAGAAATAATTCTATAAGACAGAACTTATTCTTTGTAGGATGTGAGGTTTTGGTACTGCTCCAATAATGGTATCTTTTAATTTACCGTCTTTAAAAAGCAAAAGAGTTGGTATGCTTCTTACCCCGTATTTAATTGAGGTTTGCTGGTTTTCATCCACATCCAGCTTTCCTATTTTTAATTTACCGTCATATTCATCCGCAAGTTCTTCAACAATGGGAGAGATCATTTTGCAAGGGCCGCACCATACAGCCCAAAAATCTATTAACACCGGCTTATCCGATTTTAAAACTTCGGTATCAAAATTATCATCCGTAATAGTAATTGGTTTCATTATTTTCCTTTTAATTAAATATTTAAAATTGATTTATTGTCGGATTGCCCCTGGCCTACAAAGCTAATAACGTCTTCCCCTCCGTCGGCATGAATTACACCACCGGAAATCCATTCCCCGCCGTCTTTACATAAAAGTGAAATAACTTTAGCAACATCTTGAGGAGTTGTTAATCTGTTTCTCGGATTTTTTCTCTTGGCAACTTCAACCATCGGTTTATTACCAGGTATCTTTCTAAGAGCAGGTGTATCCGTAACTCCTGCCATAATAGCACTTACTGCAACATTAAGATAACCCAATTCCTCGGACAACTGTCTTACATGGGATTCAAGTGCAGCTTTAGCTGCAGATACCGCACCATAATGCGGAATAACAGTGTGCCCTCCAGAACTAGTCATTGCAAATATTCTTCCTCTTTCCGCAAGCATGTTGTTTAACACCAGGCCCTGAGTCCAGTAAACTAAAGAATGAGCCATAACATCCAGAGTCATCTCCATTTGAGCTTTAGTTATCACTTCTTCTTTATCAAGAGAAACAAATTTTTTCAACGAGCCAAATGCCAGCGAATGAACCAAAACTTTAACTATCGGCTTGTTGTCGGCAATTGATTTTATTTCCTCGATAATTTCATTCCTTTTAACAGCATCGGCGGCATTAGCATTAAAAAACACTGCCTTTGAACCAAAAGACTGAATTTGAGCTTTAATTTTTTCAACATTAGGCATAGTAGCCTGCCTATCTAAGTGGATACCGAAAATATTAAATCCGTCTTCCGCAAGTTTTATTGCAGTAGCCGCTCCAAAACCTGAAGAGACTCCTAGTATTAAAGCCCAATAATTTCGCTTCGCTTCGCTTTCCATTTCTTAAGAAATCCTTTTGCACTTATTAAAATTAAGTGTGAAAATTACAAAATTGATGTTTGTTAAACAAATAAGTTCATACTATAATAATGTAATAAAATGAATAAATTGCTTTATGTGAATGAAATCAAAATCATGAGAAGAATTTTTGGATTTGAACGACCACAATAAGATGTAATTATGATTGTAAATCTGTAATGTATATTTACATCAAAGTAATTTACTTAAGAGAAGGATATCCATCATAATTTCCCTAACGGGTTATTGAGATTAAAATTATTTTACCACATCTTTATAATTACAATATAAATTGATAAGAAAAGATATGAGTAAAAAAATTATAGTTACCGGCGCCACGGGTTTAATTGGTACAAAACTTTGCAAAGCATTAATCAGCCGCGGCGACCAGCTAACAATTTTATCAAGAAATACATCCAAAGCATCTAAAATAATTCCAGGTGCTAAAGAATATATTCAATGGGATTATAATAATCCCGTTACATGGACGGAATTTTTAAACGGACAGGATTCAATCATTCATCTGGCAGGAGAAAGTATTGCAGGGCAGAGGTGGAGCAAAGCTTATAAAAATAAAATTTTAGAAAGCCGGAAGTTAAGCAC
>JBJKQP010000100.1:0-10013 GCA_046705105.1 Ignavibacteriaceae bacterium
TTGTAAAACAAAGCTGTTACACCATTTGCAGCGACAGTTCCGGCATCACCCATTGCAATGTTTCTTGCACCGAATCCCATCTTAAGAAATGCCAAACCGCTGTTGCCTGCAGATTGTGCACACACCGAAACTGTTGTAATTATAAAAATCAAAAAAAACTTTCGCATATACTTTCCTGAAAAAATTTATGAGATACTCACTTGAAACTTTAATCTCCTTGAACTTGAACTTACACCTGAACTACTCACGAAGTTTAAGTTCAAGTGTAAGTTTAAGAATTTCAAGAAACTTTCCATTGTTTTTAACTTGAATCTTCTCCACCGTAAGTACATACAGTTAATTGCCGTATTTTTATTTCCTTATATTGAATTTACGTATTAATAAGGTAATAAGGTTTTATTATTAGATTTATTCCTTCTACTAAGGTTATTCATCTAATAAGGTTTTATTGTTATATTTATTTTTGCTACTTACATAGTAACGGCTATGCTATATTGTTTATTCAACTAAAAGGTTTAACTGCATTGCTTTAAAAAATTTTTAAGAATTAAAATTAAACTTATGAATTAAAAACCTTATTTATTTTCTAACCTTAGTAACACCAAAAGACAAAATGTGACTTACCTTATTACATTATTTTTCTGTGACTAAACCATTTTATCAAATATCATTAAATAAATTCAAATGTTATTTTAAAAGGAGAATTATAATTCATTATAATTTAAATAAATTCTAAATTCGTTTTTAAAAATTAAAACTGAGCCCGACTATATGCCTGTCCGACGGAGAATTCTGTTCGACAACAAAAGCGTAATTAACTCCAATATTTAGATTACCGAACTTTCTATAATAAGAAAATCCCAGCGAAGGATTTGAAGCATAATCCGTATTACTCAAATTTAGCTGATCAATGCCGCCGCGGATAAATAATCCGTCATAAATATTATACTCAACACCGGCGCGGATTATATTGGTACCGGCATTGCTGTTTTCAAATTCTGCGGCTGCTAATATTTTATATTCTTTATTATAATAACTAACTCCGATTTTTCTAAGCAAAGGAAAATTATCCACCGTATTGGTTCCTTGTTGCTGATATATCGGCGTTGTATCCCATTTATATTTGCTGTTAATATCGGAAATCATTAAAGATACATTCCATGAATCATTTATCTTATACAAAACGCCCAAATCAAGACCAAGTTCAGTAGAAGAAATTTGCTCATATAATTTGTAATAATAAAATTTTACAGCAATACCAAAAGCAATTTTTCTGGAAAACCTGTTTGCAAGACCTATAAAAAATTGATTTTCGGAAGTTGATAAATTACCGGTTTTATTCCCGTCATTATCCCTGCCGTCTATTTTACTTACGCCGGAATTTATTACTCCGACACTTAATCCCGCACTTGATATAGGCTGCGAACCCTCTGATGAATCTTTAGAGTAAAAATCAAATCTTCTGGTATAATTTAAAAAATTTAAAGAGCGATCAAGGGAAAGAATTGAATAAGATGTCTGGAAAGAATTATTTTGCTGAAATGCAGCTAAAGCAGGATTGTAATAAGAGACTAAATTTCCTTCGGTAACGGCAGACATGGCATTTCCCATCCCCATTCCTCTTGCACCAAAACCCATTCTGGAAAACGCCCCCGGCATACTGCTTAACTTGCTGAACTTAGGCTGCGCAAAAATTGTTATTGAAATAATTAAAGATAAAAGAATTATTAATTTCTTCAATTTACCCTCTTAATGTATAACTAAAATTTTACCGAACTCCGCTTTACCGGAACCGACTTTTACACTATAAAAGTATACTCCGTTGGGAACTAAATTACCGGCTGCATCAAGTCCGTTCCAATAATCGATAACTCCTCCTGATTGATCTACCGAGTGAATAGTACCTCTCTGGGCATTCTGAATAATGGTTCTTATATAATGCATGCTAAAATCATAAATTCTAATTGTAACCGGTTCACTTCTGCCGCCGGTACTATATTTAATTTTTAAAATATCGGTATTAGGATTAAAAGGATTTGGATAAGCATATGTACTTGCGGTTGTAGCTAATGGCTTTGAAGCGAAATAAATTGTCCATGTTCCGTTCCAAGTTGAACTTCCTGTTTCATTTAACCTGGCAAGACCTTCATCTGCGCCAAGCCATACGTAATTGCCGTTAAAGGCTGCTGCATAAAAAGTATTGGTTGGCAGCGATATTCCGGTATTTGCATCAGTAATTGAAGTAGGTAAAATCCAGTTTGCACCGTTATCGGTACTTCTAAAAGCACCTTCATCTGCCGGAGCAATAACTTGATTATCCTTAAAAGCAAAATTATGAACATGATCGCCGTCCAGTGAAGTCTGCCAATTTGCACCGCCGTCCGTAGTATAACTTACTGCATAAAACTCGGAAGAGCCTTCCGCCTGCCATGTTGCACCCCAGACGGTGTTATTATATTTATTATAACCAAGTGCAACAACAAAATTTCCGCTTATCGGATTTGATTCATTTGTGTGAGTATATTTTACCCATGAAGGATATTTACTATTGGCATCGGTAGTTTTATTTATTCCATCCGCAGTACCAACATATAACGTTGAATCGTTTGTAGCTATAATGGAGAAAACTCTATAGTTTAAATTATTTTCGCTGCAAGTTTTGGTCGATGTAGGCTGCACACAAAAATGAAGAGTGTCGGAAGGCTTTATTGCATCAAGATTATCCGGCGGAAGTATAACCCTTTGCCATGTCTTTCCCATGTCTGTACTTTTTCTTAAACCGCCGGCAAAAGTAGCAATCCAAATTGTGCCGGGTGTAAATGCGATATCATAAACCAAATTATTTATTGAAATAGGAATAGGATTTGCATTTAACTTATTATTACCATATTCAAGGATAGTATCTTTAAGATTATCTATAGGTTCGGGGACGAATGTCCAGTTTTGTCCATCATCGGTAGTATATCTTAATCCTCTTCCTTTAGGCATACTTCCTTGAGAGGTATTCGTATCTGTAGCTGCAGCAGCCCAGAATACTCCGTTATTATACCCAATAGCAGAAATACTTAAGGTGCCGAATGTTTTATCGTTGGTAAAATTCTTCCAGCTATTTCCGTTATCTGTTGAAAGACTTAAACCCTGGCCAGTTCCAATCCATATTGTATCTCCTATAGTAAGTATATCACTTACATTGCTGCTGGAAATTGAAGGGTTGCTGTTAACCTTTCCCGGCCTGCTATCTTTAGGCATATAAAATGACTGCGGTAATAACTGCGGGAATGATACAGTACTAAGAGAAATTATAAAGAGTATGAAAAAAATATTTTTTAGTTTCATTTAACCACTAAATTGTGAGTAATAGTATTACTAAAAGCACCGCTTCTGTCTTTTGCCTGAAACACAAACTTCCAGGTACCGGTTGGCTGCCCGCTGGGAAATTGAAGTTTGTTTGTATAAATACCGTCGTTTGCTGTTACATCTCCGGTTACGCTGTAATCGCCGTTATCGGAAAGAGGATATTCGGAGATTCCCTGGGCGTTTGTTACCATAGTTCCATCCGGACGATATAATTTATAAAATACGGATACAATGTCGCTCAATCCGTTTTGGTCACTTGCTTTAATTGAAAAAATAAAAGAGGAACCGAAACTCACCGTATCCGGCATGGATAAACCGGAAAGGACCGGTGGAACATTTGTCTGCCCATTACTAAAGCTAAAACTATGTACTGCCGCCAACTTAGTATTGCCGGAATTAGGAGTAATATAAAATTCTATTTCATAAGAACCTTTCGGATAATAATGGCTTAGCGGAAACTTGTTGGAATAAACCAAATCTCCTTTAACAGTATCGCCATTTTCACTTAAGTTACCATTATCAAATAATTGAACGGGTGAATTGTTTAATTGATTTTGATCCGGAGACAAAATATTACATACAACTTTTTTAACATTTGCGGATGTATTAAGTTTAATACTAATAGTAATTAAAGAATCACCCGGTGTATATGTAAATTGAGCCGGAGTATAAACTCCTATAACCTGATAACTTTCAGGTTGTGAATCAACAATATTATTAAAATTTTTTTGACATCCCCCGAGAAGGATTAGTAATAAAATAATAAATAATTTTTTCATTGCCTTAAATATTTCTTTTTCAATTACTTAACTCAAGGTAAAAAATTTTCTACTTTTATCTCCCCATGGCAGCCATAAAAGGAGTAGGTGAAAATGATATAATAAAAATAAAGAAGCTAAGATATCCCAGCAATTTCCTTTTGAAGTCCAGTTCTTCGGTGTCCGGTACAACCGGGTGTTTTAGTTTAATAACAAAAAATAAAAGCAAAGCCCAAAGCAGCCATCCCGGCCATCCGAAGTTTGAATTTAAGTTCCAAAAATATTCAACCAGTCCGGCAATTCCAAGAACTAATAACAATATAAATGATAATACCGCAATTTTATAATGGGCTTTCTCTCCAAACAAAGTATATGCAATATGCCCGCCGTCCAATTGCCCGACAGGAATCATATTCATCGCCGTAATAAATAAGCCGAACCATCCTACACACAAATACGGGTAATGATAAATTTCGGACATCGGCGGAAAAAATTTTGACCCGTGGATGAATATTAACTTAAAGAATGAAAATAACAACGTATTCCCGAAGATAAGCTCAATACCGTTCTTACCATAGCCCGGGGAAAAAAAGTCCGGATGTATTGAAAGTAAGTAATCAATCCCGGGCACGTGTGTAAATCCGTAAACAAGAACAATTAGACATGCAACAAAGCCTGCTAAAGGCCCTGCTACTCCAATATCAAACATTGCTTTCTTGGAATAAATAGGCGACTTAGTTTTAATTACTGCACCCATTGTTCCAAAGTTCAAAAACATGGATACCGGCGGGAACGGAATATAAAACGGTAATGTTGCTTTTACTTTATGGTATACGGCGGCAAAATAATGACCGAATTCATGACAGGAAATTATAAACATAATTGAAATTGAGTACGGCAGTCCTTTTAAAATAAAAGATAACTCATAAGGCCCCGGCCGGCCGCTAATCCATTCGGCACCAGCCAAAGTTGTTGTAATAAATGTTAATATAAAAAGCGATATGTGAAGCAGATAATTTTGTCTATCTTTTTTAGATATTTCAACTCTATCCTGTTCCTGCCATATGTTGCTGTAATAATCGGGCATTTTACAAATCCAAATTTATTCCAATAGTAGCGTAGTTTTCCGTTAAGAAATATAATTCCCCGTGAATACTTTTACCTGAATAATATGAAAGGCGAATGCTGAAGCCTCTTGAATCATACTTTCCGAATTTAATACCTGCACAAATAATGTTGTTGCCGAAATATTTATCAATTGAAGATAACTTGAAATCATCCGCAATAAAAGGGGAAATATTTTTACTTATTAAAGAAGGAAGATAATAATCGAAACCGACCTGGTAAATTCCTCTCCCGATATTTTTAGGTATTACGTGAAATAAGTAAGTAAGTCCGGCATACATTCTAAAACCGTTAATCTTATAAAACGGAAAAAGCTCAACGAACTCACGACTGTAAATGAAAGGTTTCAAGTTTGCCCTCCAGCTATTTGAAAGAGCGTCATACCGTCCGTCTACAAGGTGTGCACTAATATGGCTAAGCCTAAAACGAAATCCGTATTGTCTTGAACCGTCTATAATTTTATAACCGCTGTTTACACCGAAAAAATAATCTATGGTTTCTACGGGAAAGCGAAAATTATTTTCGCTTCTTAATCTTGTAAATGTAAAAAGGTCTCCGCCGAAAGATAGGACCGAATTTCCGTAATTAATTCTGTAAATATCGGTTGAGGTACCTATATCCAATCTTATTTTTTTCCGATTTAATAAATATGCAGCACCGTCCCGCGCTTCAAGCAGGTTCGCTGTAAACGGCTGTATATTTAAACCGGCAGGGAACCATTCTTTTTTTATCTGAGCAAAATTTGATGTTGCAAAAATTAGTATAACAGAGATGAGAAAAATTTTCCGCATTTAGTTTAATTCCGGTTTAATCAATAATTTCTTTTTAATTTTTTGTTTTACAAGCTTGTTGTAGCCGTATTTAAATTTCGAAGATAAACTTGCAATTGCATAAGCATTTGTAGGAAATGCAAACGAAGGTTCAAAATAGCAGTTTATCGTGCATCCTTTGCAAAACTGAAACCGGCCTTCCATTTTTTTAATATTTTTTACCTTTTCGGAATTTCTGATTTCTTTAATCGGACGATCTATTTTTATTCTTTCATTTCCAAAATGATAGCAGGGCAGAATAACTTCATTGTAAGGTGAAATAACTACGACTCTTGATACTGCTTTACATAAAGGGTTACCAGGATCATTGCCGCCGTTTCTTCTAAGATTTATATATGCTTTATTCAAATAGATATCAACTTTGCCTTCAGAGTATTCATCGATAAAATTAAGTGCCTCGTTACTTAGTCCCGGATTTCCGAAATAAGAAAATACCGGATTGACAATTAGAACCAGGCTGTTCTTAGAAGCTATTTCATGCATACGAGGAAGTTTTTTATAAGTTCTATTTGTAACCGTAAATAATATGTCCGGGAATTCACCAAGAGATTTTGCAATTTCTATACTTTTTAATACATGGTTATAACAATTTACTTTTCTAATTTCATTATGTTCATCTTCATCCGGAGAATCCAAAGAAAAATGAAGAAGATTAACATTGCCGGCAAGCTTTTCGGCAAACTTAGGATACAACAGCGCGTTTGTAGTAATACTAGTTTGCATATTAAGCTTCTTTGCATACTCAGCCATCAGATGAATATCTTTATGTAATAAGGGCTCACCGCCGGTTAAATCTATAAACTTAACTCCTAACTCAGCAAGCTGGCTTACATTAGAATAAAAATCATTTAACTTTGCATAAGGTGTAGCATCAAAATTCTTATGCGCTGCAAAATGGCAAAATTCGCAGTAAGCATTACATCTATATGTAAGATAGTAATTACACAAGAGAAGCATTAATACTTTCTTCCCTTCCAGATAACCTTCCGGCTTGCGGCCAAAACAAATGGAATAGCTATGACGTAAAGCGTATAATAAATTTGAAAGAATAAAAAATATTTCAGATTTTTTGTAATCCCTAATTTTTTATGTACCGGGTACAAAACAAAAAAATCTATAGCTATTTTAAAGACCGCCAAATATAACCATACCGGTGAGAAAAATAAAGGTGTAAGAAGAATACCCAGGTTAGTTAAAAATCCCCATGTCATTACAATGTATCCTCTCGGCGGTACGCCCAATCCGCCTACCGACCATCTTTTTTTCTGCCGGTACAATTCCTTTGAACTACTGCAAGGTTTGGAAACTATTAAAGCATCATGATCCAAAGGAAGGATAATCTTATACTTATCAAGTTTATAGATTGCATATAAAAGATTAAAATCTTCCGTAACGCTAAAAGGAAGATTCTGGTAGCCGCCTACTTCATTATATGCCTGCTTTCTATAGGACATATTATTGCCGATGCAGCTAATCGGCTTTTTCAAATTAATTGTACCGGAGGCAACCGTAAGAAGGTAAATAAAATCTATTGCCTGCATTCCGCTGAACCAGCCGGTTGTTTCCTGGGTTGTAAAGCCATTAACGGCACCGATATCATCTTTATAATAAGATGCAACTGTTTTAGCCCATAGCGGATCCACCCGGCAGTCTGCATCGGTTGTTAATATTATTTCTCCATCGGCAATTTCAATAGCGTTGGCAAGTGCATTGGTTTTGCCCTTAAGCATTCCTATTTCTTTTTTAGTAACTATCTTTTTGAACTTATCTTTTCCCGCAATAAACTCATCTATTATTTTGCCTGTGTTATCCGTAGATTTATCATCAACTAAAATTATTTCCAGTTTTCCTTCCGGGTATTCAAGTTCATCAAGCGAATGCAAACATCTTATTATATTTTCTTCTTCATTTCTAGCGGCAACAACCACTGTAGCAGAAGGCAGTGCATCCTCCTTTAACTTAGGAAATTTAACCGCAGTACCGATAACAAAAATTACAGATTGTATAAAATACCCGCATAAAACGATCAGGAAAATTATTTCAAACATCCCGAAGGCTCTCCGATTTCAAAATTCATTTTTCCGGCTTTTTCCAAAATATAATCCAAAGATTGCAAAATTATATCTTTTGAACTTAAACTATCGTGCAGTACAACAATTGAGTTTTGTTTTAAATATTTGTTCACCACAAATTTAACCAGACCTAAATCATTTTTATAATCACTTGTTAACAAAGACCACATTACAGGTTTTAGTTTTTCTTCCTTTAAAATTTTTAAGGTTTTAAAATTGAATTTACCGTATGGCGGACGGAAATATTCTGATGTGTAATTAAATTCTTCATTCAAAAATTTGTTAACGGAATTTATCTCATCTTTTATTTCACCTTGTTTAAGGGTAGTTAAATTTTTATGATGGAAAGTATGGCTGCCTGCAAAATGATTCTCACTTATTATTTCCGAAAACAAATCCGGATATTTTTTAATATTATCTCCCACGCAAAAGAAAATTGATTTGATTTTATTTTTATCCAAAAATTTTAAAATCATTTGGGTTGTTTCCGGTATTGGTCCGTCGTCAAATGTAAGTAAAATTTTATTGTTAACGGTATTCCATTGAAATTTAGAATAAACATGTTTCACTATTCCCGGCGGGTTATATAAATACTTCATTAATTCTCCTTATAACCCCTATGCCAAGTTTAAGTTTAAGTTCAAGTACAAGTTTAGGTTTAAGTTCAAGTGGAAATTTATCATTAAGGTCTATCATCCTTTTATAACTCCAACAGGTCGGAACTTAGCAACCTTTTTTGTTATACCTTCATCGTGCATAACATTAACAACATCGGAAACGTCTTTATATGCACCGGACATCTCCTCCGCTATGGTTTTGTAACCTTTAGCCTGAATAACAATCCCTTTCGATTTTAACTCCTGCACAAGGTCTCTTCCCTTAGCTTCTTTAAGCGCCTTGTTGCGGCTTAAGTTTCTGCCTGCACCGTGGCAGGAACTTCCGAAAGTTTCGGCCATCGCTTTTTCGGTTCCGACTGCTATATACGAGTATCTTCCCATATCTCCGGGAATTAATACCGGCTGTCCTATCTTTTTATATTTTGCGGGAATCATTTCGCTGCCCGGCGGGAAAGCCCTTGTAGCACCTTTCCTATGAATACAAACTTTCTTTTTTACGCCGTTTATTTCATGCTCTTCAATCTTTGCTATATTATGGCAAACATCATAAACCAGGCTAAAGCCAAGTTCGGACTCCGTCATATTAAAAGTATGCAAGAAACTTTTCTTTGCCAGGTGCATGATAACCTGCCGGTTATTCCATGCAAAGTTTGCGGCAGTCTGCATAGCCGCAAGATAGTTACTTCCCTCCGTAGAATTTATCGGCGCACATGCAAGCTGGCGATCCGGTAATGTAAAATTGTAATTGGAACTTGCTTTAACAAGAGTTTTTAAATTATCATCGCAAACCTGGTACCCCAAGCCTCTTGAACCGGTATGAATTAAAACAACGATCTGTCCTTTAAATAAACCTAATGTTTCGGCTGCTTCATGATAAAATATTTCATCAACTACATCTACTTCTAAAAAATGATTTCCGGAACCAAGAGTTCCAACCTGATCAATTCCCCGTTCAATTGCACGGGGGCTGACTAAATCAGGGTCTGCATTTTTTAATGCCCCGCTCTCTTCCGTATATTCGGTATCCGAAGAGTTCCCGAGATCATTTTCAAGTGCCCAGGCAGAACCTTTGCGTAGAACATGTTTCATTTCAAGGGTAGATAACTTTTTAATAGCTCCTTTTGCACCAACCCCGGTGGGAATATTTCTAAACAGATTTGAAACCAGTTTTTCTATTTTACCGGCTGCATATTCATATTCAAGGCTAGTAGTTGCAAGCCTTACACCGCAATTAATATCATAACCAACTCCGCC
>JBJKQP010000101.1:0-4820 GCA_046705105.1 Ignavibacteriaceae bacterium
TCATTGGCACACTATTAATGATTGTACTGGAAAAAACAAATGCAATCGGCATTATAAAATCCCTCGGTGCAACCAGAAAGCAAATTATTTCAATCTTTATTTACCAGGGAATATTTTTGGCGATTACCGGGATTATAATCGGCAACATCATTGCATTCATCTTAACAGATTTGCAATTAAGATTTAAAATAATTTCAATACCGTCATCGGTATATTTTATGTCAACAGTTCCGATACAACTCTCGGTTAATGTTTTTATCGGTGTTTCCGTTTTAACTTTTATTTTATGCTTGATTGCTTCATTCATACCGAGTTTTGTAGCATCAAGAATTCAGCCGGTTTCAACTTTAAGGTTTAATTAAAAATGAAGTTTGAATCATTTATATCGAAAAGATATTTAATTTCAAAACACAAGATTAATTTTATTACAATAATTTCTTTAATTTCAATTACGGGAATTACTATCGGTGTTGCCGCATTGATTGTTGTTCTTTCAGTATTTAACGGATTCGGCAGTTTGGTTACTTCCTTTTTAATTAATTTCGATCCTCATGTTCGGGTTGAAATAATTTCCCCGGAAGGATTCGGACATCAAAAAGAAATATCGAATGATATCAAAAAAATATCCGATGTTAAAATGTTTGCTCCTTTTGTTTCGGGAAAAGTTTTAGCATATAAAGCAGGATTAACTCAAATTGTAAATTTAAAAGGCATAGTAGAAAAAAGCGGGAACGATATTTACGGTATTAAAAAAAGTATGCTGTTCGGCAGCTACAATATTTCTTCCGGCAATGGTCTTCCGCATGTAATACTCGGCTTAACACTTGCGGACAGGCTTCAAACTCTTATCGGAGATACATTAACCATTGTTTCCCCGGTAGGAATTGAACAAGCAATTACACAGTTTTCAATGCCGAAGACACAAAAATTTATACTCAGCGGAATTTACAGTTCCAACAATAATGAATACGACGGCTCTTATATTTTTACAAACCTTAAAACAGCTCAAAATATTTTAGGTTATAACGGTAAAGTTCAGGGATATGATATCCGCCTGGATAATATAAATGAATCCAATAATGTAAAAGCAAAGTTAGATAAAATGCTTAATCCTAAATTATATAATGTCAGCACCTGGTACGATTTCCATAAAGAGTTATATACGGTAATGAAAATTGAAAGATGGTCTGCTTACATTATTTTATGCCTGATTATTGCAGTAGCTACCTTTAACATTTTAGGTTCATTATCAATGTCTGTAATAGAAAAGAGAAGGGATATAGGAATATTAAGATCCATGGGTGCGAGTGAAAAATCTATATTAAGAATATTTATGTACGAAGGTTTGCTTATCGGAGTTATAGGTACCATAGCAGGTGCACTTTTAGGATACTTTATTTGTTTCCTACAGCTTCATTATAAAATTTATCCGCTGAACCCGACTGAATATAAAATAGATGCATTACCTTTGCAGATTAGGATTTCCGATTTCTTTTTTATAACAGGCGCTTCAATGCTAATGTCGTTTTTGGCATCGCTGTTTCCAGCCAAAAGGGCGGCAAAAGTTAATCCGCTTGAAGCAATTAAATGGGAGTAATTATTAAAAATTTGTAATTAACAATTTAGAATTATCAATTAAGCCAAAGACTTATAAATTATTATTTATGAATGACATTATCTTAAAAGCTGAAGAATTAGTTAAGACTTATCAGAATTCTAAAAAGATTGAACTGCAGGTTCTGAAAAATATTTCGCTTGAGATTGAAGCGAATAAAATTTCTGTTATAGTTGGTGCATCAGGCGCAGGTAAAAGTACCCTGCTCCATCTGCTAGGCGGATTGGATAGGCCGGATAGCGGAACAATCTTAATAAATAACGAAAATATTTTAAAGCTTTCGGATGAAAAGCTGGCAAAATTCAGGAACAGAAACATAGGATTTGTTTTTCAATTCCATCACCTGCTGCCTGAGTTTACAGCTATTGAGAACATTGCCATTCCTCAGTTGATTCAAGGAATCTCCATGGAGAAAGCATTAACTCGAGCGGGAGAACTTATTGATGCAGTCGGACTGTCTGAAAGAGCAAACCACAAACCAGCCGAATTATCCGGCGGAGAGCAGCAAAGAGTCGCAGTTGCCCGTGCACTTGCAAATGATCCCGCAATTATTTTTGCCGATGAACCTACCGGTAACTTAGACTCCGCAAACAGCGATATAGTTCATAAGATATTAATTGATCTTAAAGAGAAATTTAATAAGACATTCGTAATCGTAACACATAATGCCGGACTTGTAAAACTTGCAGATAAAGTTTTCGAAATGAAGGACGGAAAAATATCCGAACAACAATAAGTTTAATTGTCAAATTGTTTAACTGTATAAAAATAAAATAATACTTGTAGAAGTTGGAAGCCATGATGAAGTATATTGAAATATTTTGAGTTTATAAATTTGAAAAGATTAATGATTTATGTAAATTTAAACCGTAAGTTTAAATATGCATAATTATATATGAGATACATCCATCGTAAATTGGAAAGTACTTTAGCCCGGTACCTTAAATTATTTCCGGTTGTGGGATTAACCGGGCCTAGACAATCGGGGAAATCAACTCTTGTAAAAAAACTTGCAGGCGATAAGTACCGCTACGTTTCTTTTGATGATTTAACTTTAGTAGATAATTTCCAATCCGATCCGGAAAGGTTCATGAATATTTATTCCGAGAAAGTTATATTCGATGAAATTCAGCACGTACCGGAATTATTTAGATATATCAAATTAAATGTTGATGAAGATAGAAATAATTACGGCAAATTCATAACCACTGGTTCAGGCCAGTTTGCACTTATGAAGGGTGTATCCGAAAGTCTTGCAGGAAGAATCGGACTCCTAAGACTCTTACCATTCCAATTTTCCGAAATTCCTATAAGCCTTCTTAATCAATCAATATTTCGCGGTTGTTATCCTGAGCTTGTAAATAGAAATTATGATGGCTGGTTTGAATGGTATTCTTCATATTTGGATACCTACCTAATGCGTGATGTAAGAAACTTTAGCGAAGTTGGAAACATGAGGGATTTTCGAAGATTCATTCAAATACTTGCCGCACATGTTTCTCAAATAATTAATATGTCTGAAATAGGTCGTGACCTTGGTATATCGGTTCCCACAATAAAAAAATGGATATCTGTTCTCGAGGCATCATATATTATTTTTTTACTTCCTCCGTATTATAATAATCTTGGTAAGAGAATTGTTAAAAGTCCCAAATTATTTTTTTATGATACGGGATTGGTTTCATATTTAACAGGTATAAGAAACCGGGAGCTTTTTGAAAAAGGTCCTTTATATGGAGCACTTTTTGAGAATTATATTGTTTCCGAAATATTAAAAAAAGAACTTCATAATGCCTCAGGTGCCGAATTATTTTATTATAGAACTAGTAACGGAGTAGAAATAGATTTAATTATAGATCGTAAGACTGAACTTGAATATTTGGAAATAAAAGCTGGCTACACTTACCGGGCAGAAATGATTAAACCGTTATTATCGGTAAAAAAGAAAAACGAAAAAGGATTTTTGGTATATCAGGGTAAACCACAACCATCCACTCCGGATATTAAAATAGTTAACTATGAGGAAATTCTGAAATAAAAAATTTGTTAATTAATGAATTAAGATACCAAAACTAAAGACTTTCTGCACCCTTATTAAAAGATAAAAAATTCCAAAACCGAGTATTCCAATTTTTTATTGATTTACAATAAATGATTCAATATATTGATTTATAAACTCAGGAAAATATAGTAATTATCTAAAAGGGCTGGTCACACATAATAAAAAACGATATTGGATACACCATTTTCCTGTTTTTTTGTATAAACGATTTATTAAAACATTGTCTAATTAAAAGTGAGTGCTGTTTAACCGTACTAAACTTTTGACATAAAAATATCTATATATTTCTCTTCTACTCCTGATAAAATTCTCAATATTATAAAAGAACTAATATGCATTTTCGTAAAGCTTTTTAAGTACAACAATATTTTAATTTTATCAACTAAAAATAGGAGACATTATCATGAAGCTGAGATATCTTATAGTTATTTGTTCAATCTTAATATCCTCGCTTGTTTTATCATCATGCTCAACAGGAGGTATGTTTGCTGCAGGGAATCTTACCGATGTTCAACTACAGAGAGGTAATTTTAAAATTATTGAACGCGGCCTTTCCGGTGAATCGACAGCAGGATACTTGCTTGGAATTACCACACCATTAGGTGCGGCTACCAACACAATAGCTATTGCTCGTGTACAAGGTACGGGTATGTTATATAAAGAAGCTCTAGATAATTTGTGGAAGAATTACGAAGCCGTACACGGTTCAACCGAAGGGAAAAAACTTGCATTAATTAATGTTCATTATGATTCCGATGTATTGAACCTATTAGTTTATACACAAGCTAAAATTATGGTAAGTGCTGATGTAGTCGAATTCTCTGATTAAAGTTGAAGCTTAATTAAACACAAAAACAACTGTTTTACATGTAAGTTGAAGGGGGTGATATACCTTTGTGTAATTATGTAATGCATAACTTTAAAAAATTAGAGCTTTGTCTATCTAGACATACTTATTGCCAGACTTTTTCTGATTATAAAATAAATTTTTATAATCTGCTCAAATATTCAAACAAAAGTCTCACACCGAACCCGGTCATATACTTTTTAGAATAATTGTTAAATTCATGAGCCATTGCAGGGCCTGCAATATCGAGGTGCGCCCAGGGAATTTTTTTATCTACAAAATGTTCTAAAAATTTA
>JBJKQP010000102.1:0-7687 GCA_046705105.1 Ignavibacteriaceae bacterium
AATATTTCCAGCCGGAACAGGCAAGTTTTGAACTTAAGATGGACTCCTGTAAATGAAAATAATATTAATGTTACGCACTATATTGACAGACTTTATTTTAGACAGGGATTCGGTAGTGGAAATATTATTATAGGAAGACAAAGGATAGCGTGGGGTGTGGGACGGGTATGGAGACCTACGGACTTATTTAATCCGATAAATCCTGCAAATTTCGGAAAACTTGAAAAAGACGGAGCCGATGCGGCTTCCTTAACTTACAGCTTTGGTAATTTTTCGGATTTAAATCTTGTTTATAACCCGCAGGAAAAAATTAATACCAGCAACGCCGGGTTTAGGTTGAGAACAAATTATGATACCTTCGATCTAGCTCTTGTAGGCGGCTACTTCGACGAACGCATTGTTGCAGGCGGAGATTTTGCCGGAAACTTTTTTGACGCCGGCATACGCGGTGAAGGTATCATCTCTATGAACAAAAATAATATAACCGACAATTATGTAAGACTTGTATTCGGGATGGATAACCAGTTTACCTCAAAACTATACGCTTTGTTTGAATATCAATATAACGGAGAAGGCAAAACCGACAAGTTGAACTATGACTTAGTCGGTTTATTAAACGGAAGGATTATAAATCTAAGCAGGAACTATCTAATCGTCAGTGGCAGTTATTTGCTTACGTCTTTATTAACCGTTACTCTTGCTAATAATTGGAATCTTAACGACGGCAGCGGATATTTAAATTTAACCGCAGCTTATTCTTCTTCGGATAATTCAACTATTACCTTCGGTACATTCTTAAGATTCGGTCAACAGTTTACTGAATACTGGTATTATCCAAATTCTTATTATCTTGAAGGCCAGTTGTTTTTTTAAGTAAAGCCAGCTGCTGCAGGTATGCGCCGCTTTTTACTACCCCCACACCGGTGAAAATAACCAGTGCCGCAAGCACTATTAACCAGTTCATCTCTTCGCCTAAAATCAGCCAGCCGAGTATTAGGGCAATAACCGGATTTACATATGTATAAGTTGAAACAAAAGATAAAGGCAGATGCGTCAATGCATAGATATATGAACTATAACCGGCAATTGATCCGAAAATGAGTAGATAAATAAATGCAATTAGACTCTCTTCATTAAAAGAAAATTTTGATGCTTCGCCTAAAACCAATCCTATAGAAATCTGGACTATTCCTGCTATTATCATTTGGATTGCTGAACCTAAAAGAGGATCTACATTAACTTTTTTATATTTTGAATATACAGAACCGAACGACCAGGACAGAACAAGAAAAAACAATGCAACAAAACCCTGCACATATGATTTGCCAAGAAAACTTTGCCAGTCGTGTCCCATTATTAAAATAACACCCAGCAATCCGAGCAGTAGTCCGGCAGCAATTCTAAAATTTAATTTCGGCCCTGCAGGCATCACAGATTCCATACCAACTATCCAGAATGGGATTGTAGTTATAAATAAAGATGATATTCCGCTCGGCACATATTGTTCGGCAAAATTTAAAAGACCGTTTCCTATTCCTATTAGACAAACTCCCACTACTGCAATATGAAACAAATCTTTTAAGTTTGGCAGTTTTTTCCCTTTTATTAAAAGGAATGTAAGGAATATAATACCTGCCGCCAGCCATCTATAGCCGCCGAATAAAAAAGGCGGTACATGAGATACACCGACCTTAATTGCTAGATAAGTTGTTCCCCAAAACACACAGACACTGGTGTAGGCTAAGTAAGCTTTTACGTTTTTCTTTTGCACTTAGTTATAAACAATTAATAAAGAATAGCCATTTATAAATTTAAATTAAGATGGGTAAAAATAGCTATAAGAATTTATTATAAATAACAACCGGTAGATTATTTTAGACATTTAGTGTAATATTATTGCATAATTTGAAAAAATTTTCGTAACTTTCTTCGTTTTTAATGTTGAGGGCTTTATATCAGGGGGCATTTAATAATTTTTTAGATGATATATTAACTTCCGCTTAATATTCATTTTTAATACTAATAGGTGATAGATCAATAGCTTTACTATTGAACGTGGATTTTATTATGGCAATCTCTAATAGCTTGATTAATATCTCTTTATATAAGGGAAGTTTTTTATGAAAGAGATAACTAATGTTAAAAAAGTCAATAAACTATCCAAAGAATTTTTAAATAATTCGAGTTTCAAAAACCAGATTTATATGTATAACCCCAATCTAATTGCCGTACTTGATAGCAACTGGATTATTAAATCTGTAAACTATAAGTTTTTAAATACTACCGGATATACAAACAATGAATTACAAAACAAAACTATATCCAGGTTTATTAATGAAATAAATATTTCGGATATACAAAAATCTCTAACGGAAAATTCATCTGATTTTTGGAAAAGCGAAGTTAGTACAAATGATAAATCCGGGAAAAATTTATTCCTTCTGATTGAAATAAGTCTCTTAAAAAATGACGACGGAATCGCGGAGGGACTTTTATTTTCAGCCGAAGACAGAACTGAATATAACAGTCTTAAAAATGAATTCAATGAAAAATCTATAAGACTAGAATCAATATTTGAAGCTTTCCCGGATAAATTATTTAAGATGTCTCGGGATGGTATTATAAAAGACTATTATATAGCCGGTATAGAAAACCTGTTTGTTCCCCCGGATAAATTTCTCGGCAAAAATTTCAGGGATGTTTTACCGGAAAAGGCGAGAGATTCTTTAAGTAATGCTTTTAAAAGGGTCAATGAGTTATCATCAATAGTCACTTATGAATACAGCGTAGAAATACAAAATGAGGAAAGATATTATGAAGCTAGACTTGTACCTGCGCGGGACGGAGACATATTAAATATTATTAGGGATATTACAGACAGGAAAAAGACGGAAAATGAAATTCAGCTTTTAATTTCGGCACTGGATGCTGCCGATAAATCTATTTTAATTACTCAAAAAGACGGAGAAATAATCTGGATAAATAAAGCATTTACAGATTTAACTGGTTATACATTTTCCGAAGTAAAAGGTAAAAATCCTAATATACTGGAATCCGGATTAAACAAAATTGAAATATATAAAAATCTGTGGGATACTATTAAAAGGGGGAAATCTTGGTACGGGCAGTTATATAACAAACGCAAGAACGGAACTACTTACATAGATGAACAGACTATCATTCCGGTATTTAATGATACGGGTGATATTACAAACTTCATTGCTATAATGAATGATATCTCTTTTCACAAGAAACTTGAGGAACAGCTTGATTATCATCTCAGCTTATGGAATCTTGTAAGTGATGCCGTTATTGTTGCGGATAAAGATTTTAATATAATTCTCTGGAATAAAGGCGCGGAAAATATATATGGCTGGAAATTCGATGAAGTTATCGGGAAGAATATTACCGGCTTTGTAGATACTGATATTTCGAGTGCAGATAAAGAAAATATTCATAAAACTCTTATAGAAACCGGCGTAATTAGATATGAATCTGTTCAAAAAAATATTAAGGGAGAACGTTTCTGGATAGGCAGTACTGTTTCAGCTATAAAAAATAACGATGGGAAAGTAATTGGTTATATAAGCATTAACAGAAATATAACCGACAAAAAGAAAATGCTGGAGGATATCAAGAATGAAAGGAATCTGTTAAAATCAATTTTTGATTCTACTTCAGAATGTATTCTGGTATTCGATAAGAATAGAAGAATTATGATGTTTAATCAGACAGCTTTGGATTGCCTTTCCGTTGCTTCTGAGAACCTGTTAGGTAAAAAGGTTTACGAAATATTTTACGGTAATAACGGTATAGGTAAAGAGTGGGATAACAGGTTGAGCATGATAATAACCGGAAATGAGATAAAAAGATATGAAGATTTTATTTCTCTGGACAGCGGGAAAAAATATTTAAGATCTGCCTTTTTTCCTGTAAATGACAATTCTGGTATAAATCTAGCAGGAATAATCTTTAACGATATAACATACGAAAAGTTGGCCGAGGAAAATTATCTCCAAACCGAAAAACTAACTACTATGGGAAAGATGTCTGCTTATATATCACATGAGATGAAAACGCCTCTTAATTCGATTAACATGAATATAGATATTCTTAAAAATGCTCTTCAGTTATCTCCGGTTAGGCAGAAATCGTTTGACATCATACAGAAAGAGGTTAAAAGGCTGTCAAGGCTTATGAAAGATATCCTGCAGTTTTCTAAAATAGATAAATATAGCCACCAGGAGATAAGCGTTTACCAGGTAATAAATAACATTAGGATCCTTCTTGAACCGATTTTGCAAAAAAAGAACATAACAATTGAAAATAAAGTTGAGGACATTAAAATTCATTTCAATCCGGAGAAACTGGAATCTGTTTTTATACATTTAATTGAGAATTCCATCGATGCAGTTGAATCAGGCGGCTTAATATTTATTTACTCAGAAAAAGACGATTTTGAAAAAAAGTTATCTATTTTTATTAAGGATAACGGCTGCGGCATAAAAGAGCCTGAGAAAATATTTCAGCCTTTTTATACTACTAAAAAAGACGGTACGGGATTGGGCATGGCCATTGTAAAAAATATTTTGATGCATTACAACAGCGATATAAATCTTCTTTCCGGTAAAGAAGGGGATACTATATTTCAATTAATTATTAATATTTAAGGTTATATGGAAAAAGAAAGAATACTTGTTGTAGACGACGACCTGTCAACTCGTGAGTCATTAGAGATTTTTTTAGAAGAACTACAATATAAAGTTTTGTTGGCATCCAACGGCCATGAAGGATTTTTATTATTTGAAAAGGAAAAACCGGATCTGATAATTTCCGATTTAAAAATGCCTGAGATGGACGGAATAGACTTTATGAAAATGGTTAAGAAACTTGATTACAATATTCCTGTAATTCTAATAACCGCCTTTGAAGATATGGAATCGACGATAAAAGCCATGCAGCTTGGTGCGTATGATTATCTGGAAAAACCGCTGGATATAGCTAAACTGAAATTTGTAATTAATAGAGCTGTTGAAACAATAAACCTTAGTAAAAGACTGGAGATAGTTTCAACAAACCTATTTAATGAAGAAAGCAGGGGTAATTCTATAATAGGCAAGACGCCTAAAATAAAAGAGATACTGAAAAAAATAGGCCAAATATCATTCAGTAAAGTTAATGTACTGATTCAAGGAGAGAGCGGAACCGGAAAGGAATTAATCAGCAGAGTAATTCATTATTCGGGTGTAACTAAAGAGCAGCCCTTCGTTGCAGTAAATTCAGCTGCGCTTCCGGAAACTTTATTGGAGACCGAACTGTTCGGGCATGAAAAAGGCGCCTTTACGGGAGCGATAAAAGAGAAAAAGGGTAAATTCGAACTGGCCGGACAAGGTACGATATTTCTTGATGAAATTTCGGAAATTTCTCCGGGACTTCAGGCTAAATTACTTAGAGTCATTCAGGAAAGAGAATTTGAAAGAGTTGGCGGCGAGAAAACAATTCCTATGAATGCCCGGATAATTGCAGCTACAAACAAAAATCTAAAAACATTAATTAACGAGGGGAAATTTAGGGAAGATTTATTTTACAGGCTTAGTGTGTTCACGATAAACGTTCCTCCGTTAAGAGAGCGTAAAGAGGATATCCCGGAGCTTGTCGTTCACTTTTTAAATAAGATAAATAAGGACCTTCACAAAAACGTTAGAAAAATTCCATATGAAGTTATAGACCTTTTCCAGAAATATGAGTGGATTGGGAATGTCAGAGAATTGGAAAATACCCTGATGCAGGCGGTTTTGCTTGCAAAAGGTGAAGTTCTTGAAAAAGAAAATATATTGTTAAGAACAGACAGCAGCAGCCTTTCCAAACATAACACGGATAATCTAAGTCTGGCGGCTCTGGAAAAAGAACATATTAAATATGTTCTCGATATGGTTGAGTGGGATAAAAAGGAGGCGGCTAAATTATTGGAAATCTCCCGGCAGACACTCTACAATAAAATCAAATTCTATTCATTAATCCCTTTTTAATTTTTACAAGTAATTGAATCCTCCTTTTTTCTTTCCAATATTTTGACGGCGGAATTTATTACTATCGGCCACGCATGTCTTTATTTAGACTATTTGGTCCTCATACAAAAAAACCGCAGTTCTATTTTTAAAAAATCTGACAATATAAAAGTCCGGAAGTTAAATTAAACAAAAAATATAATTAGATATTTTCAATTTATAGTTTAATTGTTCGGTGCTATTCGGTTAGCTGTAAGTAAATAAGTTCATAGGCATAAAATGAATTATTCTTGTGTCCAAAATTTGTAATTACCAATTGTCCAAATATTTATCTACACCAAATCTTTTCGGCTAAACATTTCACAAAATTATTCGATAATGGAAATTTTTTCAAACGGCACAATAGTTGTCTTTGTTACTCGTTGGATAATGAGGGAATTTGTAACAAATATACGCTTTTAATTTTATAATCATTTTGCATGGATATAAATCAAGATACTCTGAACTGGATACGTGGTTTAATAATTTTTAATATATGCGGCAGAGAATACTGTGCCGATATAAAAAACCTCAGTACGGTATTTAAGGCAAATGATTCAAGATTTAAAGAGGGAAACCGATCTGACAATGAGGTTTACTACGAGGGACAACTATATAAGTTAATTGATATAAATACAGTTTTAAAGATGCCTTTAAGTGAGATAACGGACAATTCTAGATTAATACTTTTCGAAATTTTCGGCAAGATGTTCGGATTCATTGCAGATCAAATTATTGAAATTATTACGACTGATCTCATATTTCAGGAAAAATTTCTCGATTTAATTCCGGCTACAAACGAAGAATATATTAAAGGAGAGTTGTTATTTCAAAACAGAAAGATTCTCTTCCCAGATTATGAAAGAATCAGTAAAGAACTAAGTACACTTAAGAAATTTACCTTTAATGTTAATCAGTTTGCTAAGATAAATTCTTAATGATGATTTTTAAATTTAAAGCATAATCTTAATGAGTAAAAAAAGTCTATATATTATTGGGGCTCTTATTGTATTATCTCTTAATGAAGGAAATGCCTATTGCCGAATTAAAAGTTGTTTTCTAAACACGAATTATTTATACAAAAAAGCAGAGAATTCAATTAACGTGGAAATAAAGAGTCGAGTTAAATATAGCGAAGTAAATAGTGTTATTTATAATAGTCCTTTTCAAATTTTATCAGATCAAAAATTATTAATAAGACAGACATTAAATAGCAGTGGAGCTGTTGAAGATTCACTTAAAAATTTGGTTAATAAAAATATGAAGGATGAAAAGTTGAAAAAAGATCCGGATCTTCCTCACAAATCTTTAGACACAGAAAACTTGGGCATCGGAGATTTGGTAATTGATCATACTCAGAGTAAATGGGGAAGAGATTTTGTTGACCTCTTTAATAAAAGCTGGAATCCTCCGGCAAATATCGGAAACTATACAATTATAATTGAAGAACGACCGCTGCCTAGATTCGGTACAGTAATTTTAATAAAGGTTAACGGCAATTATATATATCAGAAATTTATACAGCCCAGATATGATGTGATTAAAATGAATGCGGAACAGGGAAGTAAAATGGCTTTATCATATCTGGAAAATTACAAACAGATTCAAAAAGAACTGCAAGGTGAAGATATGAAGGGTAC
>JBJKQP010000103.1:0-4817 GCA_046705105.1 Ignavibacteriaceae bacterium
CTGTTTCCCCTATTTCCATGGATGGGATTTTTACTAGCAGGTGCAATTGTAAGTAAATATTATCTGGATGCAAGAGAAAATAATAGTGAGAAAACTTTTATTGTTACAATAATTATTATAGGCTTAATATTAGCTGTTACGGGAAAGTTTTTACTTACGGAGGTATTTAATCTTCCATTAAATATGTTAAAGCCTCACCCGGTTTTTTTCTTTGAGAGATTGGGATACGTACTTATACTTATGGGCGTCTTCTGGTATTATGCAGAATGGAGGCAGACAAAGAAATCTTTCGTACTTGATGTCGGCAGAGAATCTTTAATTGTTTACTGGCTTCACCTCCAGATTATTTACAGACAGTTCTGGAATGATAATAGTATTGCATCAATTTTCCGAGGCAAATTTAATTTGATTGAATGTATCGTCGCTTCCATAATTCTTGCATTAATGATGATTGGCGTTGCAAAAATTTGGGGCGGTTTTAAGAAAAAGCACAGACAATCGGCAGCTAATATTACATTAGGTCTTGTCACTCTTTGCGTAATAATTTTTTTAATCGGATTCTAAGATATTTTATAGTATATTTTTCTCTTCAACTCTTAAAATTCTTTCCTTATAGTCAATCAATTCTCTTTTATAATCTTCGGACATAAGTGAAGAAGAAATTATAAAATCTGCCGATGCCCTATTACATGCTACAGGAATATTATAAACCACTGCAATTCTTAAAAGTGCTTTTACATCGGGATCATGCGGCATAGGTTCGAGCGGATCCCAGAAGAAAATAAGAAAGTCAATTTTACCCTCAGCAATTTTAGCACCTACCTGCTGGTCGCCGCCAAGCGGACCGCTTTTGAACCGGTGCACATCCAGGTTAAGCTCGTTCGAAATTATTTGTCCCGTTGTTCCCGTAGCAAATAGCTTATGGCCAGCTAAAAGGTTACGGTTGAATTTAGCCCATTCTAGTAAATCCACCTTTCTGTTATCGTGGGCAATCAGCGCAATTCTTTTTATTACATTCATAGCAAAAGTCTTTTTGTTCATCATTTAACTCCGAAATTAATTAAAACATGTCGTGTTATTTAGTGAATTTCGTGGCTTAAATAATTTTTTACATCGAACAATTAAGCAAGGATTAAGTTAAATAAAATTTAAATTATTTTTCTTGATTAAAAATATAAATTAGTTAATTTAGGGGTGACATTTTACATTTCTTATACTTAAATGCGGGTTCTTTCAAAGAACAAATAAAATAACGTTTCTGCTTCAATTACTAATTTAACAATTAAATAAAGGTCGGAGGTTCAAATGAAAGCTTTTTTAACACCGGTTCTTTTATTGTTATTTATTGTTTTTTCATCTCAAATCTTTGCTCAAGAAGATATGAGCAAAATGAAAGAAATGATTCAGGAAATGAACGACAAATATGTAAAAGCTGAATTAGCGGGAGACAACGAAACTATTCTTTCTTTATTTGCAGACGATGCGGTTTCTTTACCAAGTTATTCTCCAATGATTGAGGGTAAAGATGCAATTAGTGAGTCAATGGAAAAAAGTAAGGAAGCCGGTTTTAAATTTACCGATTTTAAGCTTACAACCCTCAATGTAAATGCCAGCGGCGATCTTGTATATGAAATTGGGAAATATGATATGACTTATACAATGAAAGGAATGGATAAACCTGTTAAAGATGAGGGTAAATATTTAACTGTTTATCAAAAGCAGGAAGACGGCTCTTTGAAAATAAAGGCATATATGTGGAACACCGATATGAATCCGTGGGAACATATGAAAAAAGCAGAGGAGGAAAGTGAAGAGGAATAATAAAAATCTCTTCTTTAATAAAGGACTATATATTTATTTCTAGAGAACTAATTAAATATTTATCAATATAGCTGCCGCTTTTTTTATATATTTATAACAGGCAGCTATAATTGTTTTCAAACTAAATGCTAAATGGGGATTTTATGAAAAACATTAATGTCTTCTATATATTCTTCATAATATACTTTATTATTTGGATAACGGTTACCGGAGGAATAATACTCATAAAGAATCAAAATCCCTTTGCAGCTAAAGTTCTTAAGTGGATTATAAATAAAAGAATAGTTCAGTTTAAATACCCGCCTTTTAGTATTATGCTTAAATTCTGGATCCGTAAAAAATACTTTATCACTTCCATTATTTTTTTAATCATAAATATTTTCGCCGTTTTAATGTACTTTATTGTTGGCATTTTTTTAATTACTCCTTTTGTTTCTGTTTTTCAGGGATTTATAGCCGGAATATTAATAGGTGGTTATCGTAAGAAAAATTTATTATGGGCAGTAAGCATCGGTATTTTTGAATTTGGCTATTGGGCTTTGTCGGGAGCGCTTGGTTTAAGTGTTATTCTAAATTATCTATTTAACGGGATGTCATTTACATCTTCATTTCTGTTACATCTTAACATATTGATGTCCGGTTATTGGATACTTATTGCAGTATGTATAATAATAAATGCTTTTGGAGAAGTTGCCGGACCAGTCTACTTAAATGTGCATGGTTCAATTAGTTTGGATATGCTTGCAGGCCGCAAGGAAATTAGAAGAATATAGTAATGACTCATGTTACGCAACCTTGAATACTAGAATTTTGAGGGAATAGAATATTGTGATTTACTCTATTACTACAACCTGCCGGTCCAACGGGCGGGCATACATACTCCAAGTAGTGGTTTTGCGTAAGGTGACTTAATAAGGCTGTTTCAGGCACTAAGCTATAACTCGATTATAAGTTTCATAATTACTTCGCGTACTCAGTGGTCTCTCTGCTTCCTCTGCGGTTTATATTTCTTTTAATAAAATAATATCTGCACTCATCCGTCTAATATTATAATAGAATTTTTTAGATATTTGTAATCAATAGAAAGAAAAGAAAATGGCTGAGAAAGTTTGCCCTGTTTGGGTTGGTTACTTTCTTGCAAATCCGCTGAGAAAGTTATATCAAAACCCGGATAAAATATTAAGCCCGTATTTAAAAGAAGGAATGGAAATAATAGACATAGGAAGTGCAATGGGTTTCTTCAGTATTCCAGCCGCAAAAATTGTTGGAAAAAACGGTAAAGTAATTTGCATAGATCTTCAGAAAAAGATGCTTGAGAAACTAAGTAAAAAGGCCTCCAAATTAAACTTACTTGAGAGAATGGAATTACATCAATGTACCGAAAACTCTTTAATGATAAATAAATTAAAAGATCAAATTGACTTCGCATTGGCATTTGCGGTTCTTCACGAAATGCCGGATTTACATACGGTGTTTAATGAAGTACATACTGTTTTAAAAACAAATGCAAAGATGCTAATTGCCGAACCTAACGGACACATAACCGAAGATAATTTTTTTGAAACTATTAAAACCGCAAAGGAGGCCGGTTTTAAAATAATCAATCATCCCGAAATTAATGGAAGTAAAACCGCATTACTTATCAAGACATAATCAACTTATTTTCTTATACCGGGTTCCTATGTAATCAACAAAGTCCGGTTCAAAGCCCTGCTTTCTAATAATAGTTTGTATTTGAGCACGGTGATGAATAGAGTGAAAATTTAACTGTAGCGGAATATCTTTTAATACTGTAATCCATCTGCCCCCGTCCTGGCCGGTAAATTCAATATCTTCAAACAATTGCTTTTCGGATTTCTCATTTAAAAAATCAATCCACATATTAAGACTCTCTTCCCATTTCTTTTCCAGTTCATTAATGTTATAAACAGGTTCCCACCAGCTCATTTCATAAACACTCGGATTCTGCAATATCCTTTCCATCCATTTATTTTGAGAGTTGATAAGATGACTAAAAAACTTTATGCTTTTTACTTTATCCGGCAGTTCCTTTATTTTGTTTAGAACTAATTTGTTAGCATAATCGTTATATTTGAAAATCTCAATAAGGAATTGTTTCATTTCCATTGTTAACCTCCTTTAATATAGAATTTAAAATAGTAAATAATATTTCGGACAAACAAATTCATTTTTAACAATTTAAAGATTGGGAAGTATATTATTAAAAAATGTATTAGATTATGTTATTTAAGTGCCCTAAATAACTTGTATTTATTAAAAAATATTTTATTATATAAGATGCTGTTCTAAAAAGGTGTTTTGTAGGAAATATTGTTTTCTTATTGTTCAAAATTTATTTAATAATTCAAGCAAATTACCTTCTTAGATTCGATTCATATATTAAAAGACTAAAACATCATGAACAAAATAACCTCATTCGGTGAAATTTTATTCGATGTTTATCCGGCTAAAAAAACCTTAGGCGGTGCTCCGTTCAATTTTATTTTTCATATAATTAAATTAACAGGGCAAGGAAATTTTGTTAGCAGAGTTGGCAAAGATAACTCCGGAAACGAAATTTTAACTTTCTTTAAATCAAACGGAATTGATGCCGGGTTTATCCAGATAGACGAAAAATATCCTACGGGATTGGCAAAAGCAAATCTGGATGAAAAGAAAATTCCTCATTGGATTATTGAACCCGGTTGTGCATATGACTTTATTGAAGTAACCGATAAATTAGTTAATTTAATAAGACACAACACCGATTGCTTATACTTCGGTACACTGGCCCAAAGAAGCGAACAATCACGAAAAACTCTTAAAACGCTTTTCGGAAATAATATAAAATATTTTTGCGATTTGAATCTCCGGCAGAATTTTTATGATAAAGATATTCTTAACAACTCATTAAAAACAGCAGATGTTTTAAAACTTAACAGCGAAGAATTAGAGATTCTAAATAAATTATTATTGAAAACAAATAAAGATGAATT
>JBJKQP010000104.1:0-11017 GCA_046705105.1 Ignavibacteriaceae bacterium
AAACTAATAACTTTTTAATGATGTCACAAATAAAAAAAGCCTCATCAAAAGATGAGGCTTATTAGTGACCCCAACGGGATTTGAACCCATATTACCGCCGTGAAAGGGCGATGTCCTAACCGTTAGACGATGGGGCCAATCAATTAAAAATTATAAATTCAAAATTAAAGAAGAACAATTTTATTGCTAATTATTTTTGGGGTGGGCGGTGGGACTTGAACCCACGACCCTCAGGGCCACAACCTGATACTCTAACCAACTGAGCTACGCCCACCATTTAACAATTAGCAATGAACAATTTGTAATTAAAAATAAATAATTAAATCGTTAATTATTCATTTTTAATTGTTAATTATTTTGGTACGCCCAGGTGGACTCGAACCACCAACCTACAGCTTAGAAGGCTGTTGCTCTATCCAATTGAGCTATGGGCGCGAGTCAATTAATAATTCACAATGAACATTTTATAATTAAACTCTATTAAAATATTTTAAAGAACAATTTACAATTTTTCATTGTTTTCTCGTCGGGGCGGCAGGATTCGAACCTGCGACCTTCCCGATTAAATCGGGACGCGATGAACCGAGCTATGCTACATCAGATTTTTCATTGACATGTATATCAATCAATAACATAATTAAAAGATATCTTTAGCTCAAACTTTAATTATATTCAAGAATGTTTATGAACAATAGCATATTTTCAAATTTATCAGTTTAGAAAAATCAGTTTAATATCTAACTATCTCTGTCGGGGCGGCAGGATTCGAACCTGCGACCTCCTGCTCCCAAAGCAGGCGCGATGAACCGGGCTACGCTACGCCCCGAATTTTGTTTGTTATTTTAATTTTAATAAAAATTAAATTTAATTCTCTAAATTGTGTCGGGTTAATAACAAAATTCTTACCGATTGAATCCATATAAACTAACCAAATAATTTATATCATTAATTAAATTTAATATTAAAACTAAAATTAATCTAAATTCCATTAATAGAAAGAACTATCTTAAATTATTAATCGCCACGATAAGATTCGAATCCGCGACCTTCCCGATTAAAATCGGGACGCGATGAACCGGGCTACGCTACGCCCCGTATTACTTCAAATTATCAAAATGACCGATTTCTATTTTAAAATAGGATATCAAATATATATTATCATCCTATAAAAAACAATGAAATATAAGTTATTTTTTCAATTTAGAAGTAGAATATTTTCTATTTTTTTAGAAAATATTAGGAAAGAAAAATTAGGAGGAGGTATGAACCTCCTCCATAAAATATTAATTACTGCATGCTAATTGAAGGACCTGCAAATAATACAGGAAGATTTTTACCGGATACCATTTTATTAAACTCAGCTATTTTTGTATTTACAATATTGTTATAATCATCAATGTAATTGTTTAATAATTTCTCCAAGTTGCTCAATTGGTCCATTGTAACGGAAGTCGGAGCAGTATCATAATCTCCGGCAACTGCATATCTAACTCCGCCAAACCAATTACGTAAACGAGTAAGATAATGAATATCATCCTCACCAACACCTTTTTGTGCTTTAGTATCAATTAACGTATCCTTTATTACAGATAATGCAGAATCTATTTCATGCGCCTGCTTTATAATAGGTTTGTACTGCTCTTTTGAATTAGAATTATTGCCGTAAACAATTTTAACTGATTCCTCTAAACTATTTATTTGGCTATGGATATTATCAATTCTATTAAGCAATGTATTTAATGAAGAAATATCTTTTGTAACTCGTTTTGCAGCATTAAATTGTAACTTAGCCGCTTCCATATTATAGGGAAGACGCGGATCAGGTTTTACCTCAACTGTTTTGGTTTCTGTTTTTCCGTTAACGGTAACAGCTATTGTATATTTACCCGGTAAAACTTCCGGTCCATAATGTAAATTAGGATGTTTTTTCCCTGTTGTATCGGCGGCATAAACTACTCCGCTTTTATAGCGGAGATTCCATTGAATCCGGTTTATTCCTTTTTTAGTGGTACCATGAAGTGTATCAACCTCTGCTCCCTGTTCATTTGTTATCTTAATTAATACCGGAACTTCATGTGTGCCTTTTTTATGTTTTGGCTTTTTGATTTTTTCTTTTAAATAATAATCAATAACGGCTCCGCCCGGAGGATTTGGTGCAGAATACCAATCCGATTCGCTTATTCCTTCTTTATACCATGTATGAAATTGATATACAGGAAGAAAATTAAATAAATGGAAGTTACTATCTTCAACTTTTTTATTCATCTCCTCCAAGGGAGTTATGTTATCCAGTATAAAAATACCTCTTCCGTGGGTAGCAACCGCTAGATCATGAGTTTGCTTTACAAACTTTAAATCCCACACAGGTACGTTAGGAAAATTGCTTTTTATAGGTGTCCATTTTGTCCCGTTATCTGTAGAAAAATAAAGGCCTGTTTCCGTACCTAGAAAAAGGAACCCTTTCTCATTCGGATCTTCTCTTACAACATGTGCAGGTTGATCTTTCGGCAATCCGGCAGAAATCTCAGTCCAGGTTTTACCGTAATCCTCTGTTCTATATACATATGGTTTTCTATTATCCAGCATATGGAGATCAACAGCAATATAACATGCTCCGGGAGAAAAGGGAGAAACATCGAGCTGATAGACTCTTCCCCAAGGCGGAAGATTGGGAATATTTTTAGTTACGTTCGTCCAGTGCTCGCCTCCGTCTTTTGTATATTGAACCTGACCGTCGTCAGTCCCAATCCAGATAACATTAGAATCTTGAGGAGATAAACTAATGGAAAGTATTGTACCATAAGTCTCTGCGCCGCTCATATCAAGATTTATGGGGCCACCGCTTTTCTTCTGTTTGCTTTTATCGTTACGAGTTAGATCAGGACTAATAACCTTCCAGTTTGTCCCGCCATCCATAGATTTAAATAGAACATTTGCTCCCAAATATACTTCATTATAATTATTGTAAGAAACTGCAATTGGTGATGTCCAGTTAAATCTATACTTTAAATTCGCCGGACTTTTATCACTCACATCAAACATATATGGGCGAATGTGCTTCTTTATTCCGGTCTTTAAATTTAATCTGTTAAGAAAACCATCCTGAGATTCCGAATAAACTATATCGGGATTACTCGGAGCAGGGACAACATATTCGCCGTCACCTCCTGCTACAACAAACCAGTTTAAACCATTTACCCTACCACCGTATAAATTCCTGGAAGGACCATACCATGCATTGTTATCTTGCAATCCTCCTCCAAGGTTATATGCAATTTGTGTATCCGTGGCAACCTGATAAAACTCTTCAATAGGAATATTATCAAAATATTTCCAATCCTTTCCCCCGTTCAACGATTGATACACACCGCCGTCGTTGCCTTCAATTATTCTTTCAGGATTTTTCGGATCAATCCATATAGCATGATGATCAACATGAATACCATGGTTTAAGGATTTTACTTTTTTCCCTCCGTCTGTAGATTCGGTAATTAAAAATGAAAGAAAATATATTTTTTCATCATTGTTAGGTGCTACTTCCATCTTTGAAAAATAGAAAGGCCGTACATTCAATTCATGATTGTTACTTACCAGGCTCCAATGTTTACCGAAATCATGAGAATCCCATAACGTTCCGTGCTTTGATTCTATTAAAGCATAAACATGTTCGGGATTACTTAATGAAGTTGCAAAGGATATTCTTCCTAGCGGACTTTTAGGTAAACCTTTTGTAAGCTTATGCCATGTTTCTCCTTCATCAGTTGATTTATAAACTCCGCTCCCGTCACCGCCGTCAATTAATGCCCATGGATGTCTTAGAACTTGCCATGCTCCTGCAAGCATAACCTGCGGATTTCCCGGTTCAAAAACAACATCGCTAACACCGGTAGTATCGTTTACATATAAAACTTTTTTCCAGTTCTTTCCGCCGTCTGTAGATTTGAATAATCCTCTGTCTTTATTGGGAGCCCATGCATGTCCGATTGCGGCAACAAAAATAATATCGGGATTATTGGGATCAATTATAATTTTAGATATTTGTCCCACATCTTTTAAGCCCATACATTTCCATGTTGCACCAGCATCAGGTGAATAATAAACTCCGTGTCCGTCAATTATATCGTTTCTTATATTTGCTTCACCGGTTCCAACCCAAACCAAATTTGTATTAGATGGTGCTAAAGCAATGGCTCCGATAGACGAAGGATATTTTTTGAAAATTGCTTTCCATGAATGACCGCCGTTTACAGTTTTAAATACTCCCCCGCCTGCTGCTCCAATGTAATAAACCTGCGGATTACCCGGAATACCTACTACCGCAGCTACTCTTCCCCCGGCTACAGCGGGACCTATATCCCTAAATTTTAAGCTGGAATAAATATCCGAATTAGCTTTTTTCACTTCGGATTTTTTGCCCGATGTTATTTTTTCTTTTGGAATTACTTTAACATTAAGTAACAAAAGAAAGATAAATGAAAATAAAAACGGAAGAAAAGTATTTTTTTTCTTCATCATAAATTCTCCATAGAAATTGTTTTGAGAAATTTTTTATTATTTAATTTATTCTTTGGGAATGAAAATGTGGTACGCAATTCTATCTTGAGGTAAGGAAAAAACATTTATAGTTTAAGCAATGATTCGATTTTTAATAAAACAATTTAATTAGCTAAAAATATAAAATAAATATGACTTTATTGTGACTAAAAACATTTTAAAATCCAACTAATATTTAATGAGAATGCACTTGTCCTTTCACTTTGCAACGATATTGCACAAATTATTATATTTTTTTGTATTTTAATTGCACAAAATATTTCTACAAAATTTTTATTATTATGTTATCGGAAGAACAAATAAAAGAAATTTTAGTTCAGCAAAGGGAAGCAATAATAAAAAAAGATTTCGGTATAGAGAGAGAAGTACTAAAAGAATTTGACACCAAGATAAAGCTGCCGCATGTAATTGTTTTAACGGGACTAAGAAGAAGCGGAAAATCTACTTTATTAAAACAGCTAATACACAAATATTATAATGAAAAAGATTTTTATTATATAAACTTTGAAGACGAAAGATTTTTTAATTTTCCTGCCGAAGATTTTAACAATCTATATGAAGTTCTTATAAGCCTCTATGGAGAAAAACATACTTTCTTTTTAGACGAGATTCAGAACGTGCCGTATTTCGAAAGGTTTATAAGAAGGTTTTATGATCAGGGTTTTAAATTTTTTGTAACCGGTTCAAATGCTACTTTGCTTAGTAAAGAATTAAGTTCCAGACTCACAGGTAGGCATCTGGATATTGTTGTTAGACCGTTTTCATTTAAAGAATTTTTAAGTTTAAGAAATATAAAATTAGAAAATGAGTCCATCTATAAAATTGAATCAAAAGTTAATTTGAAAAATCTTTGTGACGAGTATATAATCAAAGGAGGAATGCCGGAATATTTGATTTATGATGATCCTGAGATATTAACCAGAGTTTATGAAGATATTGTAATAAAAGATATAGCTGTAAGATATAAAGTAGATAACGTTACCGTCTTAAGGGAGTTATATTCTTTTTTAATTTCTAACTACGCCAATAAATTTAGTTTTAATTCGGTTAAAAAATTAATAAATATATCCAGTGTGCATACAATAAAAAAATTCTTGGGTTATCTTGAGGAAACTTATTTGGCTGAATCTATATGCAAATTTGACTATTCGCTAAAAAAAAGAATGATAAATAATAAAAAGTTATATTTATTGGATAATGGCTTTATTCAGGTGATTTCCAAAAGATTTACTAAAGATAAAGGGTGGCTTTTGGAAAATCTTGTTTTAACTAATTTACGGAAATCAGGAGAAGTATTTTATTACTCAGGAAAATTTGAGTGCGATTTCATACTTGCTAAAGACAAAAAGGTAACCGATGCTATACAGGTTTGCTATTTTTTAACAGAGCAGAATAAGGATAGAGAATTAGAAGGCCTTAAAGAAGCAATGAATAATTTCGACCTCAAAGAAGGTTTGTTGTTAACAAACAACCAGGAAGAGCAGATTATAGAAGGAGAAAATAGAATAGTTGTTAAACCCATATGGAAATGGCTTCTTGAAGAATAGCTTCTAATCTAAAGTAGGTAAATTTATTTGAGCAATGGTACACTCTTTTCAAAATTTAATCTCAACAAAGTTTAAAAACGTAATTTCGTTTGTAAAATACTCAGCAATTAAATCCACAGATTTCCTTTGCCCTTCCCAGGCAAGCAGTTTCTTTGCTTCTTCAATTTTAACCCACTTGAATTCCGAATGTTCACGGCTTATAATAACTTTAGAATCAACTTCTACCAAAGCAGCAAACACAGGCAAAAAAGATATATAATCTTTTTCTGGCAGATAGAAAGAATTTATATTTGGTGCTGTCCAAAATTTTTGAGGAATCAAACCGGTTTCTTCTTTAATTTCCCTTAAAGCAGTTTCAAATGCCTTCTCCCCTGTCTTAATTTTACCGGAAACCATTTGCCAGATTCCGGGATAAATTTCTGTTTCGGATCTTTTTAATAAAAGAAATTCCAACCCGTTATGTGTTTCTCTAAAAATGTGTGCTTCTATTAAATTAGATATTAATTCCATAGGTTTAACCCTAAATTTTTATTTTTTATTGTTGTATGCTTTGCTGTCACTTATCGTCATTTGTAGTTATTCGCTACGCTGTCATTTATTGTCATTGCCATGAAAAATTATTCACATCAATTTAATGACTATGAATGACAAATAAACGACTGTTATAAAAACCTAAAATGTTACTTAGAAGAACGCCCTAACTTCCGCTCTTGCAGTATGCACAGTTTTTTCATGTCCTTGTGCCCTGCCGTTATAGCTTATTGTAGATTGCAAATTACTTGAAAGACGAAAATCAAAATTAAGGCTCCATATATAATTTTTACCGATAACGTTACCCTCGGTCATATCAAAAGGGATAAAATTAGCAGTTGTATTGGAATTTAATTCATCTCTTTCGAACTGCATTCTTAACCGTCCCCTCCCGGCAAAGGAATATGTAAACCTAAGAGACTGAGAATTAACATTTATTATAGTCGGCTTTTGCGGGAAATCGTCTTCTCTGGTTCCGGCATTAATTTTAAATCCTACTTCTATATTTTGCTGCGGACGATATGAAAAATCAGTTGTAATACTGTTGGATGTAATTTCTTGCCTTTGGGTTGATGATGCAGGTGCGTTAACATTATTGGTTTGATTAACAATGTCGGTTTGGTTGCTTACTTGTTCAATCATTCTAAAAATTATTCTCAGACTTCTTTCCCTTGTATAAGTCCTTTGTATGCCTCCGTTAAATTGGTCCATAGCTTTAGTTTGTGCATATCTTAAACGCATAGAAAAAGCCGGATCATTTTCAAACAGAAACAAATCCTGCTGAAAAAAATTGGAACCGTGTATTGTCTTATTAGGATTCTGAAAATCGGAAAAATGCAAAAGATATATTTTGGCATAATCTTCTTCGGTACTGTTCTCCTCTACCTGCCAGGCGGTTTCCGACGAAAACGGGCTAAGCAGCTTCCCGGCAAGAGAATTATGATCAAAAATATCTTTGTAATTTATTTTCCATCTTGTACTGGTTTTTAAATCAATCACGGGATAAAGCTGATCGGTAGGAACTGTTACAAGCACATAGTTTCCGTCATATATTGCGGGCTGAAACTCATCCGGGTCCTGAATACCGTTATGGTTTAAATCTCCCAGGTAAATATAGTTACCTTCTCCTTGGGCAACTTTAACAAAAACTTTTTGAAGTTTAGCCGATCGCTGAGTGGATACTTGATAATAAAAATTTCCCGAGGCAGGTTTCCAGAAATTAAACCGGTTTTGAGATCTTACCAAAATAGTTTGTGCATCCAGGTAACCCTTCTTCTTAAAAGGTTCGGTATATTTTTTATTATTCAATGTAAAATCCAAAGTAGACGCAAATCCGCGCAAGTGATTATAACTTAGCTCTAAAAATTCCGCTGTGGAAATATCCTGCTTTTCCATGTACCCGTTAAGCGGCAAATAATCCTCACGCAGCATATATTTTGTTGTAAGCTTAAATCCTTCAAGCTCAACAAGCTCAATATAGGGATCAAATTCATAATACTTTAAGCTTGTTGATAAAAGTGAATCTTGATTCGGCAGGTTATCATACTTGTTTTCAGCAAGGAAGTTGAAGCCCGGTTTTAATTTCCAAAAAGAAAAATATCCGTTACCGGATTGACGCAGCCAGGAACTTTTTATGCTGCTGTCGTCAGATGCAACATAATCCAGATTGTAGCTAAGCTTATAATTTTTATTGTCGGATAATGTAAAATAATTATTGAACCTATCCGATGTAAAATTTGCACCTCTCTTCAAATAGCTGTACGAAGAAGTAATGTTTAATTCATTAATAGGAATTAAGTTCAAATTAAGTACCCTTAGTTCTTCACTTTCCGGGATATTAGTTTGTGTAATATTAAAATCTCTATTAAACTCAACAGGATTTATTCTATCAAGCGGGGAATAGTTTGCCTGCGTAAACCTGTCTTGATATGACATACCAATCTTTCCGAGACTAATTTTCCCAAATGAAATTTTTCTCGGTTCAATCTTTAACAATAAGTTCCTGGCATAACCTTTTAATTTGCTGCTGCTTAAAGATGAAAACTCATTCTGATTAAAAATGCTTCCTGCTAATTCCATATTCAAATCAATACCTTTTACCGGAGAATAACCAAGCACAAAATTACCCGCCTGTTTTGATTCCGGTAAAGGCAAAAGGATTATAGGCGCATAGTCGCCTTGTTTAATGCCTATGAATTTAAAATCGCCTATACTCTCACGAGTATAATCACCCTGATTAGTTCCAACAAAACTAAAGCTTACGTTGTAAATTGAATTAGCACCACCGGGATTATATTTATAATAAGAATAAGATTGGTTATTTATCAATGTATCAATCTTTTCATATGTACCTCTTCTAATACCAAGAGAATCGGGAGCTGCTAAAGATATACCGGTTTTTTCCGCTTTAGATTGATTGTTGCCTGCAGCAGCTAAAATAGCTTTATCGGAATCAGAAAGAGCAACATCAATCGGAGAATTTTTATCATCGCCCTCTCTTAAATACTCAACCTGAAGCCTCAATTTATTATTAAACAAATTTGATTTAACACCTGCACCAAAAAAAGTTCTTGAATATTTTCTGTCGGTGTACTCGAAATCCACTGTTATTCTACTGGCAGAAGTTATAAGTCTTTTAGTAGTAAAAGTAATTTGAGCGTTCGAATACTCAATAACATAATCGTTATTTTCTCCTCTTTTCATTTCAATTCCGTCTATATAAACTTTTTCAGTACCGGCAATAATAATAATGTCCTGTTCATTGTTTGCACCTGTTAAATTGTAAGGCCCCTGGTCTCCGTCAATTCCGTTAAAATGATCTGTTGTAAACTTGCCTTTGGAAGAGGCAATTGCAACGTAGGCCTTTTGGTCTTTATAATGAAATTCCCCCAGCAGCCCTTGCAGCTTTCTGTCTATACCACCGAATTCTCCGTATTGTTCTTGGAGTTCATAATCACCGAATGTTCCCGTAGCATACGGATGTTTTATTTGAATAAAAACTTTATCCAATTCCTGAAGGGTCGCAGTATTACCTTCCGGCTGAATTGGAGTATTTTGATCGGTAAGTGCTGCAACAACCTGAATATCTTTGGAAAGTTTGCCGGAAAGCTGTAGTCTAAGTCCGCTGTTTAATGTAAAATCTTTTGTCGTACCGACTGTAAATCCTCTAACAAGTGTACCGCTCTTTTGTATGTTGCTTCCGAAAATTGCTTCCGAGCTGAAGGGATTTTCTTCTTCTTTAGCTACTCTTAGCGTGTCTCCCATTTTCCGGTTAAACAAATAAGTCAGCCTTCTATTTTCATATTCATTTTTTAAGGATAAACGAATTGCAGAGTAAGTTACATACAACGTATCGAATATGGAATATTTTAAAGAATCCGAAAGATGGAAAATACCTGTTGAATAAGATATCTTATACTGGTTGCGGTTTAAAAGCCTGCGGTTCAATCTTACGGTTTCCGTATATGGAACTATCGATAGGTGGGAGATTTTATAACTGTTATCAAAATTTACATGAATAGTATCCGTTACTAAAATAGAATAATATTTCTGCTGTGCAAAAAGTTGTTCACGCAGTAAAAAAATAAAAAGAAACGAGCAGACAAATATAAATTTCGATTTCAAACTACGAAGTTTGTTTTGTGAAGTTCAAATCTAAAATTACAACTCCCCTTTATCAAGTCCATTTAAAATAATGCCCTGGCATGCTTATCGGCATGATAGGAACTTCTAACTAAGGGAGAAGACTCTACAATTTTAAATCCCATCTTTAAGCCCTCTTCTTTGTACATATTAAATTCTTCGGGAGTTACAAATCTATCAACGGGGAGATGCATTTTTGTCGGCTGCAGGTATTGACCAATTGTTAAAATATCGCAGCCGTGTTCTACTAAATCTTTCATTAATTCCAAAACTTCATCCGGTTGTTCACCTATTCCAACCATTATGCCGCTTTTAGTTCTTAAATACCTGTCTTTAAACCATCTGATTAATTTTAAACTTCTTTCGTATTTGGCCTGAGGTCGAACAACATGATACAACCTAGGAACAGTTTCAAGATTATGATTCAAAATATCGGGAGGATATTTCATAATAATATTAAAAGCATCAATAACACCCCTAAAATCGGGTATTAAAATTTCTACTGTTGTATCCGGCATTTCTTCGTTTATTAGTCTTACCGTTTCACTAAATATTGATGCACCGCCGTCTTTAAGTTCATCCCTGTTTACAGAAGTAATTACCACATGTTTTAATCCTAGCTCCTTAACCGAGTCTGCAACTCTTCTCGGTTCCGCCAAATCCAATTCATTCGGAATGCCGACTTTAACATTACAAAATCCGCAGCTTCTTGTACATGTATCGCCGAGTATCATAAACGTAGC
>JBJKQP010000105.1:0-8616 GCA_046705105.1 Ignavibacteriaceae bacterium
GAACTGCTTAGGTCTATTAAAGAATATGGCTACAAAGGAAAGCTGTTTCCCGTAAATCCAAAGGCAGATGAAATTCTCGGCTTCAAATGCTTTAGAAGCGTTGAGGATATTTCAGACAAAATCGATATGGCTGTTGTTGTTGTGCCCAAAGTTTTTGCCGAAGATACTATCGATAAATTACTGGCAAAGAAAGTAACATCGATAATACTTGTAACTGCCGGTTTTAAAGAAGCAGGCAGTGAAGGATTGAAAGCCGAAAATAAAATTCTTGAAAAGATTAAAAACGGAAATGCCAGGTTAGTTGGACCCAATTGCATGGGAGTAATTACTACTTTCGAAGACATAAAGCTTAACGCTACATTCGTTGCCGAAAAACCGGAAATAGGTCGAACAGCTTTTCTTTCTCAAAGCGGTGCAATAGGTGCTGCTGTGTTAAATTCTTTAAGAGAAACAGACATACGCTTCGGGCATTTTATAAGTGTGGGAAATAAAGCCGACATTTCCGAGAACGATTTGATTGAATTCTGGCAGGAAGATGACAATATTGATACCATAACTTTTTATCTTGAAAGCTTTGTCGAAGGAGGAAAATTTTTAGAGCCGTTTATTGAAAAGAGAATTTCGAAACCGGTTGTTGTTTTAAAAGCAGGCAGAACAAATGCCGGAATTAAAGCGGCTTCTTCGCATACAGGCGCAATTGGCAGCAGCGATAGAGCTGTGGAGGCAGTGCTTGATCAATTCGGTATTATAAGGGCGGAAACTTTAACCGAACTTTTTAATACTTCCAAAGGATTTGAAAATTTTACTTCACCGAAGGGGAATAAAATTGCAATTGTAACAAATGCCGGAGGCCCTGCAATATTAACGGTGGATTCTCTTGAAAAAAATAATCTATCATTGGCTGTTCTTCAAGAAGGAACAAAAACAAAATTAAGAGAAATTGTCCGCCCGGAAGGAAGCGTTCAAAACCCGGTAGACCTTTTGCCCGGCGGTACTGCCGAAGAGTTTAAAAGAGTAAATGAAATATTAATTGAAGATGAAAATGTTGATGCGGTTATTTCCGTATTTGTAGAACCGGTTATGGTGCCTGCATTTGAGGTAATTGAAAACATTAACAGCATTAAAACAGATAAGCCGGTATTCCAGGTAGTTATGCCTTTACCTGAATTTTGGGAGATCTACAGAAAAAAATCAAAATATAAAACTCCTCTTTTTAGAAATCCCGAAGAACCCGCAAAGGTAATTTCGAACATGCTGTTTTATTTACATAAAAGAAGAAACAGTGATAAACGAATTGCTAAAAATGTAACGGAAATAAATTTAGCGAACTTGCATGGAATCATTTCTAACAAGGAGATAAATACTCTGCTTGAAAAATATAAATTCCCTTTGGTAAAATCTTTATACTTAAAGCCGCAGAATTCCGTTACGGATTTTGACGGAATAAATTTCCCGGTTGTTATCAAAGGAATATCAAAATCAGCAGTGCATAAAAGTGAGTTTAATGCGGTTAAGCTCAACATAAAAAATTATGATGAGCTTGCGGCGGCAAAGGATTCAATAATAAATAGTTTTGAACTGAACAAAATTCCTCTTGAAGAATTTTTAATTCAGCCTTTCATAAAAAGCCGGTACGAACTGTTGGTAGGCGGATTTAGGGATCCTACTTTCGGACCGATGATTATGTTCGGCAGCGGTGGCAAGTATGTGGAAGTTTTTAATGATACAAGTATTAAATCCGCATATTTAAATAAGACCGATGTTGAGGAAATAATTGGAAGGACAAAGATAGGTAAGATTCTTAAAGGTGTAAGAGGGGAAGAGCCTGCTGACCTGGAAGAACTTAAAAGGATTATTTTTTCTGCCGGACAAATGATGCTTGATAATCCTTCAATTGAAGAATTTGATTTTAATCCGCTGATTATTTCCGAAGATAACTCCATGCAGATTGTTGATGCGAGGATAAAAGTAAAATTGAATCCTTAAAAAATTATAAAAGCATATCGCATTCGGAGAAAGCTTTTACAAGCAAGTTAATTATATTCAATAGTTGGGCCCAATTTTTTAAATACTCTTTATCTAGATTTTCTCCCTGTACTTTTATTACTCCTAAAATATCATTCCATTGTCTTTCGGAAGCTTCTCCTCCGGCTTTAAACCATTCAAGTTTGTTTAGAATAATATCCTCGGGAGAACATAAAAAAATGTTTATTGAATCCGGGTCGAGTTGAAAATTATCTTTTCTTTTTCTATTAAATTCAGCTTGGGAATACGGTTTATCTTTTAGAATAAAAATATCAATTTTCAGCATTGTTTTTAAATGCATAATATTGAAAGATGATCGCATCTTAATTGCATCTAAAATCATTTCTTCATCAATGTAATATTCATTTTTTAGACGACTAACGAGTTGGCTTATTTGAGCCGGAATTAAATTTACGATCATATCAACATCAAGAGTAGTACGAGAAATTCCATATGCAGAACTCGCTATAGAACCACCGATATAATACAATATCCCTAATTCATCAAAAGCTTTTATAACCGGTCTAATGGCTTCTATAATTTCATTTTTCTCCATAACCTATCTTTGACACATAATTTCGAACGTTGTTATATAAGTCATCGCCGTAGTTATATTTTACAAAAAGTAAATCCAGTTCCATTTTACTTTTACCGGGATTATTCCTGGCAATAGCCCTTTTTGAGAGATTTATAGTTAGTGAACATAAAGATGCCATTACAGACAATTTTTGTGGAACGCTTTTCTGTCTTATTAAATTAATTAACACTTTCTCTATTTTCGGATCAGTGTCCGATAATATATTTTTCATACAAGTAATATATTAAATGAACCTAAAACTTAAAAACAATTCTATCTTAGAATTCCTATCGAAACTTTCAACCTGGCTGTTTTAGACGTTGAAGGTTGCTTCTACTTTTCTTCCGTTTCATCTTAATTAATTATTAATCCCCTGCCGATGTAATAAGTAAATCCGGCATTTATGGTATGCCGGTTATCCAAATCGGGAAATACAATTGTAAAATTTTTCTCATTAGAGTACTGCCAGTTGTAATTGATATTAAAAGACAAATCATCTTCAATAAAGTAACTAACCATAAATGTAAGATTATTAGTTAATTGTTTTTCCTGCGCGTAGCTGTTTATAAAAGTAAGTCCGAACGAGTTATTTAAAGTAGCAACAAACCTATCTGTAAGTTCATAACTATAACCTGCAGAGGCGGTTAAAGCATATTGCTGCCTTAAAACTGGATTTGAAATAATATTCGGACCTCCGCTTAATGACAGATTAAAGCTTAGTTGAGAATTTAAATTTAATTGATGACTGTAATTTAAATATGCATTGCCCAGTGTATATAATTGTTCATATATCTTTTTAGGGAAAGCATAGGAAGCATAACTGTTCTGGTAATTAAACTGAATATTTATCCCTGCCTTCAAACCTTCCTGTCTTAAAAATCTATACTCGTTGGTTGTTTCCATTAAATAGTTGGCAGCGTACATGTTTAAACCGGTTAGTGAAACCCCGTCATCGGAAAGAGTTTTTTCAATACCCTGCCAAAAATATTTGTTTGGCCTTACATGAACTTGCGCGTAATAATCTTGCCTGGAAAATTCCCCGGCAAGGTCCTCTATAGTTCCCTCCGGTAAGCTTTCATTAATCATGTTAATTTGCTTAAGTCTTTCCTGAAATCTAACTGCCGATACTACCGGTGTTACGTTTCTTATTTTGCCGGCACCTATTCCAAAAGAAAAACCGTAATTCTGAGTTTTATATCCATCATATGAACGGGAAATTGTTAAATTATTATTCTCGTTCTTATTCTCCGTCATGTTCACCTGAATGTTTGAGCTAAGTGAATAAAAAATATTCCCTTCGTTATAATTATCGTACATAAATGCTGCACTTAAGTTTGAAGAATATGAGTTTTGTTTACCGGAAGTTATATACGGCGGATTTAAGGATTGGTCTTGATTATAAGAATGGCTGTAATCGCCGGATAATTTTACATTAAGGTTTAAATATCTGTTGTCGGATTCCTGAAGTAGATAATAATACGGAGTTAAATTATACCCGAAGTTTGAGTTATAGTTGCCTGTAGAGACAGTACCTTGGTTGTAAGTTAGTTTCCTCGAATTAAAATTCAAACTTGTATTAAACCAGAGTGAACTTAACTCCGAGTTTGGTATTCTGTATTTGGTAAATACGGAAGGGTCCGTATTATCCAAACCGTAATTTTGTGCATCTATTTTTATTAAAAAAATGAAAATAAAAAATGCGAGGAAGAATTTAAGGTGTCTCATTTTATCCCTTTTTTTTGTTGGAGTTTATCGCGCAATATTTTAAAAAATATCAGTCGCCAAAGAAATTTAATTTCAAAGGACACATGATATATTAAAGACGATGCCGGCAAATTATTTGTTACACGTTTTGCTGTCCTTATTTGTAACAACTTAATTTTTAGACAACTTAAATTTTAAAACAGTTTAAAGCTTGTTTGCTTAGAAAATAAAATGTTCAATTAATAATAAGGGGAAACTTCAACGCTGTTGGTTTAGATGTTGGAGTTGAATGTTTAATATTTAATTTCTAATTTATGAATGAAGTTTAGGAAACATCAAATGGAACCAATTAAAAAAACATTTATCTCACCGGAAGAATACCTGTCTATTGAAAGAAAGGCAGAATATAAAAGTGAATACTTCAACGGTGAAATGTTTGGATTAGCCGGTGCAAGGCGAAATCATATTTTAATTGTAACTAATGTTGTTAGGGAATTGAGCACGCAGTTAAGGAAATCCGGATGTGAAGTATATTCAAATGATATGCGTGTGAAAGTATCGGAAACAGGTTTGTATACTTACCCGGACATTGCGGTAGTCTGCGGCAAACCCTTATTTGAAGATAAAGAAGCGGATACTCTTATTAATCCGATTGTAATAATCGAGATATTATCCGAATCAACGGAAGCTTATGATAGAGGGAAAAAGTTTGAACATTACAGAAAAATTTCATCTTTACAAGAATATGTATTAATATCTCAGGACCATTATAAAATTGAAAAATACATAAGACAAGAAAACCTTTCTAATTTTACAATCCGAAATTCACAAGAGAAAAATGAAAAACAAAATCAACCTAACGGCTGGTTCTTTTTCGATGAAAGCAGTCTGGAAAAATCCGTAGAGTTGTTATCGATTCATTGTTTCCTTAGTCTGGCAGAGGTTTATCATAAAGTTGTTTTCTAGGCTTAAGGTTTTCCAATTATTATATAAAAATAACTAATTTATACCAACCTGTAATTTCTTGATCTTAATCTCATTCATTTATTATACTATTAAGAGCGAGATTATGATTAAGATTATACGTAGCGGAAATACTTTTGTACAACATGTGGCAATTTCAGTTTCGTGCTGCTCAGCTTAATTTTTTGCTAATGCTGAATATTAATTCAGAACCGCAGTATGTGAAGAAAACAAAGATAAAATTAAACTAGTGGGTACGATTCTCAGATCCGTTCAAAAGACCATAATTTATCTAGGGAAAAATCTCTTAAAATATTTATGAAACAATTAGTAAACACGAAATAACACCGAGTGCACACTAAGTTTCACTAAGGAATTTCTAATCTGTCCCGTATTTGATAAGATATCTTTTGCTAGTTTTGAAAGTTAACTTGCAGTTTGTGCAAACGTATATTCTTGCTCCAAGGAAAGCACCAGACAAAATTCGAAACCGACGGTCGAAAATTCAATAAGATCTAAGTTTACAAACAAAAATATGATTGGAAATTAAAATTGATAGACTATTATTTATAAATATCGCCTCTAAAGTCAATTCTGTCCACATAAATACTTTGCATTTCAAAATCTATTGAAAAGATAATTCTTATTTTTCCTTCTCTTAGCCTATAAAAACCTATCCAGTCACCTTTCATTTTTTTTATATCAATATTAATGTTTTTACCCCTGAATTTATTTATTGCTTTAGAAAGGCTAGTATCTAAGTCTCTTTCTTTTAAATTATTTTTAATCAGGAATTTTACAGATTCTCTACTGTACTTAATTTCCCAATTCATATTTTAATCTGACGAGATTTGGCAGATCTTTTTAAAGGTTTTTTATATAGTTTATTAATTTCTTCCTGCTCTAAATCTGTTATGTAGGGTACCAACTCGGCTCTTACCTTCATCATCTCCTCTTTAATAGTATCCCGAACAACAGATTTTAATTCTGATTTTATTTTATCGATTTCAATTTCTGCTTTCATATAATTAACCTACTTTATTTTTCACTCTAACCGCTTCAATAAATAAAATTTGTCTTTTTGCTATAACGGTCTTTTCATCATTATTACCATATTATAAATACTAAAAAAACATAAACAAAAAGGGAAACAAATACAAGATTATATATATTTGCCATTTTCATTCATGTAATTTTGTTTGCTTCTATTGACTCAACTATCTATATTTTTTTATGAACTAAAATTTTCCTGTTCAATTAAAATTTTTTTAATAACTCCGAGGTAAAATGTGAAACGTTTGTTCTTACTTTTTTTTGCAGTGTTATTTTCAATTGCCGTATCGGCAAATTCAAGGGAAGGTTATTATCGGTTTCCCTCAATTCACGGGGATAAAATTGTTTTTACTGCCGAAGGCGATTTGTGGATTGTCGGTATAAACGGTGGTACTGCCGTAAGGCTAACAACAAGTCACGGGACGGAATCTCATGCATCTATATCACCCGATGGAAAGACCATAGCTTTCTCAGCACAATACGAAGGCCCGACGGAAGTCTATACAATGCCTATTAATGGAGGTGTACCACAAAGAAAAACTTTCGACGGCGGCAACGATATTGTAATAGGATGGACTAAAGACGGCAAAATAATTTATTCAACAGCAAATTATTCTACTCTTCCGAATGTCCAGCTGTGTTTGCTTGATCCTAAAACAAATGCAAGTAGTATTATTCCTCTTGCACAGGCAAGCGGGGGAGAGTTTGATGCAACCGGAGACACATTATATTTTACGCGCCTTCCTTTCCAGGGAAGTCATACAAAAAGATATAAAGGCGGAACCGCACAAAACATATGGCGTTATGTTAAAGGAGAAAAGGAGGCTGTGCCGCTTACAAGCGATTATCCCGGCACAAGTAAATACCCGATGCTATGGCATGGAAGGATTTATTTTATAAGCGACCGCGACGGAACTATGAATATATGGTCTATGGATGAGAACGGAAAAAATTTAAAACAGGAAACTTTTAACAAAGGATGGGATGTTGAGTCTGCTTCTTTGGATAACGGAAAGATTGCTTACAGAATCGGTGCGGATATTCATCTATATGACATTGCTTCTAAAACAGATAAGGTTGTTCCAATTTATCTTTCCTCCGACTTTGACCAGGAAATGACTACATGGGTGAAAAAGCCGATGGAATACCTAACCTCGGCTAATATTTCTCCTGATGGAAACAGAGTAGTACTTACGGCACGTGGACAGGTTTTTGTTGCACCGGCATCTCAGGGAAGATTTGTTGAAGTTACGAGAAAATCCGGAGTAAGATACCGAAACGCTGGCTTTATGCCTGATGGAAAATCTTTAATAATTCAATCGGATGAATCCGGTGAAGTTGAATTTTGGAAATACCCGTCAAACGGCGTCGGCAAAGGAGAGCAGTTAACACATGACGGAAGAGGTTTTAGGTTTCAAGGATATCCTTCACCTGATGGCAAAATGATTGCTTACACGGATAAAAATTACAAACTTCATATTTGTGATGAAGCTTCGAAGAAATCAAGAATAATCGATTCGTCACAGTTCGGAGGATTTAGTAATATAAGCTGGTCTCCGGACAGCAAATGGCTGGCATATGTTTCAACTGCGGAAAATTCAAATTCGCAGATTGTTATCTACAATTTTTCAACAAGCAAAAAAACCTTTCTTACTGATGACAGAATTAATAGCTATAATCCTGTTTGGAGCCCGGACGGCAAATGGATTTATTTTTTATCGGACAGAACTTTTCAGTCGGTAGTCGGAAGCCCCTGGGGCCCAAATCAACCCGAACCGTTTTTTCCAAAGACTACAAAAATTTATACAGTCTCTCTTGTAAAAGGCGAACGGTTTCCTTTTGCGCCGGCAGATGAACTTTATGCTGAAAAGGATTCTTCAAAAAATAAAGACAATGGAAAATTAAAAGGCAAAGAAAAGAATGAAAAGAAAGTTATAGTAAAGATTGATCTGGACGGGATTCAAAAAAGAGTAAATGAAGTCCCGGTTCCCGTTGGTAATTATTCCAATCTTTCAATGAATGGTAAGGATTTATTCTTTACGGAACATCCCCATGAAATAGGTGCAAAGACTAAACTTGAGGCTGTTGAGATAAAGAATAAAGACGTTTCCGTAAAGCCGGTAGTTGAAGATATTAAATCATATGAATTATCCGGTAACGGAAAGAAAATTCTTTTATTGAAAGGTAAAGATATTTATATAATAGACGCCGCAGCTTCGGAGGTTAAAGATCTTGATAAAAAGAAAATTGATTTGAGCCACTGGACTTTTTCATTCGATCCGCGAGAAGAATGG
>JBJKQP010000106.1:0-5902 GCA_046705105.1 Ignavibacteriaceae bacterium
TTTTTAACCCCGGATAATTCAACTGCTTTTAAATACGGATCCGGTGCCGGTTTAGTTTCATTATAATCTTTGCTGGTAAGAACAAAATCAAAATATTTTAATAAGCCGGATCTTTTATGAATTATATCGAAATGCTCCTGCCTTGAGCTAGTAACTACACCCATTACAAATTTACCGAAAAGCTTTTGTAAAGTTTCTTCCGCACCGTTTATAGCCTTTGCGTGCTCTTTAAGAAGATTACTATAGAGTAAATTTCGCTGTTCCTGCAAATTAATTATTTTATTACGGCTGAAACCTTTTTGTTCGGCAAGGTGCCGGGTACCGCTTGAACTGTTTAAGAAATATTCAATGTAAATATCTTCGGTTAAATTAATTCCAATACTTGCAAAAGTTTCTTTACACGCTCGGTAGTATAGAATTTCAGTATCGACAAGGACTCCGTCATTGTCCCAGAATATTGCTTTAATCATAGCCCATTCCAACCCTTCCCAAAGGGAAGGGCTTTTTGAATTTTATTAATGGTAGTATTTCTAAAATTCTTTTATTTTAATTCAAATAAAGAATCTGATTCTTTTCCAGATTTCATTAAAAGGTAATTTAAATTTCCTGCAAATAAAAACGGGTAGATTATTCTCATACGGAATTGCATATTTACTTTTAATAGTTGCTGCCCGGCGAACATATTCACAGCTCTTTAAGTTATCTTTCTTACTGCCTCCTATTACAATAACTGTGGTAAAGTTTGTATCCCTGGGTAACCAGTACCAATAATTGTTATGCCCGGATACCACCGCGGGAAGCGGATAATATTTTCTATAATAATCAATCGCTCCGGCTTCACCGTAATTCTGTGCAAAGACAATCGTCTTTTTTTGCTCTTCGGGAGAAAGTGAAGTATATACTTTGGAAACCGTTGCCGCCATATTTTTCCAGCCGAACATATCGGCATAAAACTGAGGCAGGCTGGTTAACTTTTTTCCTTCCTGTGATGATGGTGCCATACCGAGTGTTTGAGAGTATTTTATAAAAGTTCTTACCGGAAGCACGGGAAGTGCAAAAGGTAATATTAAAAAACCTGTTATAATAATTATAACCGGCAATGCAGTTTTAATCCAGGCAAAGTATTTAAAAGTTACAATCTTTTCAAACATTGCTCCTCCGGCAGCAAAAAGAATCGGAAAAGCAGGAGCAATATATTCCGCCTTTGAATGCCAATTAATTATCAATATTAGAAACGTAACAAGGAAGATATAGCCGGTTATTTTATAATTCTTACCTTTTTTATTAAAGAAAAGAAAATAAATACCGGCAATCCAAACAGGAATTGTTGCGGGATTCATTACGAGAAGCATGTCGGAAATAAAAGTGCCCGGATTCTGCGATGCATATTTTATTACGGATGCATTATGCATGAATTGAAGAGTTGCAAAATTATGAGTTATGTTCCAAATTATATATGGTGAAAACATAACAAATGCAATAACCCCGGCAATATAAGGCCATTTGGATTTAAGATATTTTCGCTGAGGTGTAAGCAGCAAACCGATAAGCAGGCCGGCACCAAACCAAAGGAGATCAATTTTATTTAACAGCCCGAATCCTAAGGTTAATCCGAGCCAAAGCCATAAGCGGGGATTGCCGGTTTCAACTAATAAAATTACAATATAAAAAGCAAGAGTCCAGAAAAGCCAATCGAAAGAATTCATTGAGAAAATTGTATTGGAACCGACAAACTGGGGAGCGAGTGCTATCGATAAACATGAAATAATTATCGCAATATACCTGCCGTTAAGCTTTCGTGTAATTAAACCTGTTATAAAAACGGTAATTGCAGACGCAATTGCCGGCAGCAACCGAATTGCGAAAAGCGAATCCCCGAATAAATGCCGGCTTACAAAAAGTATATAACTTGAAAGCGGCGGCTGGTCTACATATCCGGCAGCTAAGTGCTTGCTGCAAGCTATATAATAAAGCTCGTCTCTAAATAGTCCGTAGTGTGCAAATGCATTTGAATAAATGTGGATTAAAAGTTCAAAAATTGTAAAGCCCCAAATTAACTTTAGGCTGTTTTGCGCAAATCTTTTTTCATTTGCCAGTTCATTCATATTAAATATTTTTGCAAATTAGAATAATAATTATATTTTACTTATGTATTAATTTAATGATAAATGGGAAGAACTAACCCGGAACGGATATATAAAAATATGGAATTGACTTCATAATTACATACTGAAATTACCAAATAAATATTTTTATCGTATTCTTTGAATTCAAACTAAAAATTTCTTTCAGGTACAACTCAAAAAAAATATATGTTATTTAAGAAATATGTTGTGTATTAAATCGTTTTTTACCATATTCTATAAAGGCTTGAAAATTCATTTATAATATTATACATCTAGTTTAAAATTTTTATTTAATTGTAATTATCGCTCATATTAATAAACACAAATTAAAAGGAGGAAAATTATATGAAGCGTTTAACTTTCCTAAAAGCGATCATTTTCGCTGTAACACTTTCAATTACTTCTGTAATGTATTTCGGTTGTTTCGGATTGCATACAATGGGAGTTAGTATTTTTTCATTAAAGGTGCACGTACTTGGCGAGTCGAATGCTCCTCTTGTCGGTGCGGTTGTTAGCAGCAGCAACGGTGAGACCGTTACCATTGATACTTCCGGATTAGCAACTCTTCATTTTTCAGACATCGGGCCATACCATATTACAGTCAGATATCAAAACAATATTGTTGCATCATACAATGTTTCAATGCCTTCGGACGGAGGTAAAACTCTTACCGCCAATTATGTTGCTTCGGCAGTGCAAACCGGAGGTAACACAGGTATGGCAACCGGAGGGAATACAGGCACGGCAACAGGAGGCGGCAGCAATTACTTTGCTATGATGGGCGCAAGATTTTACCCCATCCTTTTCCAGTATGTATTTAACGCATATGGTTACAGCATAGACCTGGCAAAATACGATGTCGGTCAGTATACAAAATGGCAAATATCCACAAACGATGAAAACAAATTTACAACAGAGAAGGCATATCTAAAGAAGCTTGATAACGGGCAGGAATGGTGGCAGGTTAATTTTCATTCGAACCAGGATTCAATGCTTATTGAAGTTTTATTCAGTAATAAACTGGAGTCCATCCGCAGGATGAGGGCGCAATTCGGTAATGATAAGCCAAAAGAAGTACCTGTTACCGAAGGGTGGTACAATTCACCTATGCAGCTAACACCTGAGTCGGTTGAAGGTGCGGTCGTAAAGAAAGATGTTTCCGTAACTGTCCCTGCGGGAACATTTACCTGCGATCAATTGGAGTTCGGAATTGCTCAAGGCTATACATTAAGACTTTGGAGGACGAATAATGTACCCGGAGGAGTTGTAAAATATGAGTTAGCCGGAGATAATGATAACGATATGTATTCCTGCGAATTATTATCATACGGTTCAGGTGCATCTACTAGTTTGGGCTCTTATTAGAAATTCATCGAATTTTATACAGCCGGGGTGAAACAATAATTTTAATATAAGGATATTTTCACCGGTTTTTTTTATTTGTTTTTTTGTCTGCCTGCCTAAAAGTTTAATTGAAACCTTGGGCAGGCAGTTCTATATTATTTCAATATATTATTCGTTCGGCTTTTGTTCTTGCATTTTCTCTTCTATAATTTTTTTCCAGTATTCCCTTCTTTCTTTCGGAAGATGAGAGTGGTTCCTTCCGGGAATTGTAAATAGAATTTTAGATAATATTAAAATTCCCAGCGCCTGCCAGTAATTAATAGAAGGCAGCTTAAAAATTACAGGCATAAGCCAATTCCACAACATCATTACAGCCAGACTAAAAACCGCGGCAAAAAGAATTACAAATATTAATATATGCGGAAACCTCTTATGCTTAAAATGATTATTCTTCATCTTTTATCTCCTTATAAAGTTCTTTCAATTGCTTGCGTAAATACAGCACTGCATATCTCTTCCGGGAAAGCAGTGTATTAACGGGTACTTTTGTCAATTCGGAAATTTTCTTAAAACTCATTTGTTCCAGTTCATTTAGAATAAAAACCTCTCGCTGTTCCTCCGGCAGTTCGGAAAGAGATTCTTCAATTTCCTCCCAGATAAGCTCACCGAGGATTTTATCTTCAGGGCTTTTACCTGCTGATGGTATTATGTCTGCCAGGGACAATTGTTCATCATCTTCCTCATTATTTACAAAATAAAAATCTACCGGTTTTGTTTTTTTCTTCCTATAAAGATCTATAATTTTATTCCTTGCAGTACGGTACAGCCATTGAGTAATTTTTTCAATGTATTCTATCTCATCGTACGCTGCGGTCAGGCGGTAGAATACTTCCTGCAAAATATCTTCGGCATCTTCTTTTACGGAAACATGCTTCTTTATAAAGCCGAACAGACCTTTCCATTCCTTATCAACAATTCTAGATATACTTGCGTTCCGGCCGTATTCCATTTTTATGTCTTAAAATCCTTTTAATATTGAAGACGAATTATCTAAAATAATATTTTAAATTCTAATAAATATTTTTATAAATTTAGATTATGTGGATAGGTAGGAGGATGTTACTGGCAAAAATAAAAGTTGAGATTTTTGACAACAATCAAATTAATCTGAATAAATAAATTTCACCTCTATTCTCTTTCAACTTTAACTAACCTCTTTCCTATTAAATTCAATTTATATTTCCTAACGGATTCAGGTTCAAGTATTTCATCTTTCGGACTCCTGAAATACAAAGCATCGAAAGGACATTGGACAATGCATGCACCGCATTGAACGCACTCATCTGCCCGAGGTACGGTAGCCATATGTTTAATTTTATCTACCTCATAACAATTCTTGGGACAAACCTGTTCACAGAACCCGGCACCTTTACATTTATCCTCATCAAGAATTACCTTAAGATATCTGTCTTCGTGCAAACCGCTTTTATATATGGGCGTACTGCCCATCAAATCAATATTTAATAGAAGGAGAACAACAAGTGAAATTAATCCCCAGCTAAGTATTAAACTCATATTAAAATTGTTGAATGTAATATCCCGGATGATAAGGATACCTATAAATATTATCCATATAATTAACGGGATAAAGCCGAAATCAAATATAACGGTATACTTGCTAAAATTTGTAGCCTTTTTCTTTCGGTTAAACCATTTTGAATAAATAGGAAAGGAAAGAAAAACAAATAACGACCATCCCCAGATTAATATATTTAAGGGAAAAAGCATTCCGGTTTTGAAGGGTAATATTAAAACAGATGCAATAATAGAAAACGGAAATGCCCACATTAAAGCCATTTCAATACGCTGCGTAAACGGAAATTTCACAACACTCATTTCAGATGATTTTTTAAAATTTCTTTCAACAAACGAAGGTATATCCTTAGCATAAACCGGTCCCCAAATAACTATCCAGCCTGCCTTTTTCTGAATGATTTTTCCTTCAATTCCGGTTGCTGCAAGCTGGGGAAGGACAACATTTCTGTGGTTTACCAATTCCTCAATTCCGCTTGTCTTTAACACCGAAATGACGTTATGATTTGTAAAATGCCCGCCTGTAGCTGAACACCAGACATTATCTCCCTTGCTATTGGCAACTAGAAGATAAACATCTAATCCCTTTACTGCCCGTTTAACTCTTTCGACTGTTAGATGGAAATTACATGTTAAGAGAACTGGAGATTCCCTATTCGGATTACCAATTTTAATTAGACCGGTTTTACACGGAAAAGGAAATGCCCTAAGCAAAGTTTCAATTATATTTATAAATAGGTATTTGAGAAAATTCATTCGGACTCCTATTCAATTTTTGCTGCCGAAAGTTCGATAAAGCTTTCCGTTTTGTTCAATACAATATTGTTAATATGTAATCC
>JBJKQP010000107.1:0-2809 GCA_046705105.1 Ignavibacteriaceae bacterium
CATCATTTAAACAAAAAGAGGATTCTATTGAGTGAAAAATTCCGAAGTAAGATATATCGCAATTGAAGGCGTAATAGGTTCGGGCAAAACATCGTTAGCCCGCAGGCTTAAAGAAAAGCTAAACGCAGAATTTATACCGGAACAGTTTGAAGCAAATCCTTTCCTGGAGAATTTTTATTCCGATAGAAAAAGATATGCTTTCCAGACGCAGATGTTCTTTCTGATTAATCGTTATAAGCAGCAGCAGGAACTTAATCAGGAAAACTTATTTACCCAATTTTTAGTAAGCGATTACCTGTTTGACAAAGACAAAATTTTTGCTTATTTAAATCTTAACGGAGAAGAATTGAAACTTTATGAAAATCTCTTCCCGCTGCTTTCAAGGAATTTAAGAAAACCGGATCTTGTTGTTTTTTTACAATCCGGTGTTGATAGGCTTATGTTTAACATAAGAAAAAGAAATAGGAAAATTGAGAGAAATTTATCTAGAAGTTATATTGAAGAATTAAGCGAAGCATACAACCATTTTTTCTTTAGGTATAGCGAAAGTCCTTTGCTTATTGTAAATTCAACAGAAATTGATTTTGTAAACAGCGATGGTGATTTTAACGAATTGTTTAAGCAAATATTTAGAGATGATAGAGGGATTAAAGAATATTTTAAGCCCGAATCGAGAAGGATCGAGTGATAATGTTTATTAGATTTTTTTTGTTGTTTATTTTTCTATACTTCTTATTTAAGATTGTCAAATATATTTTCAGAGTATTTTTCAACGGAGTAAAAGGACCCACAATAAGCCGGGATTCCAAACCGTCGCACGAATCAAAATACAAAGATGTGGAAGAAGCAAAGTTTGTAGAAATAAAAGAAGATAAGCCGCCACAAAAAGATAAATCCGGTTCAGATGACTCAAAATAATTTTATTTCAAAAATAGTATATACTTTCTTTGAAAAATTATTTTCCGTTAAAGAAAATAAAAGCCGTGATATCGGTTCTCCCCAAAAAATTATTATTATTCGTCAGCATAACCAGTTAGGCGATCTGCTTGCGGGGGTTTCTCTATTAAGAGCAATTAAGGAAACATTTCCGGCCAGCCATTTAACACTAATCGTAAGTCCGTTTAACTATCCCGGTGTAATAAAAAATAAATTTATAGACAGGCTGGTAGTTTTTGATAAATTGAAAATTTATAATCCTTCTTATTTTAATGAATTATATAATTTATTGCGGGAGCCTTATGACCTGGCAGTTGTGCCCGTAACAGTTTCAATTTCATTTACCAGCAATTTATTGGCAAGAATTTCAAATGCAAAAATCCGGATAGGGCCGGAAAGCCTTAACGGGAAATTAAATAATAGTTCTTTCTTTTTTGATAGAAGGGTAATAATTGATTGGCGCAAATATCCCGATTCCAATGTAGCCGAACGGAGCCTGGATATATTAAGACCGTTCGGAATAAATACAAAAAATTACCGTTCCGAAATTTCATTTGATAAAGAAGATATTAAAACTGCCGAAGAATTTATCTCCGGCTTAAAACTGGCTTCGTCCGATAAATCGAACTACGCTCCGTTAGGCCACAATGAATCAGGTTACTTACCGGCAGATCAGAAGATCCTTCGTGAAACTGATAAAGCACTTACCGGAGGCTTGAACTTAAACTTGAACTTAAACTTTTTAATCGGCTTCCATGTGGGAGCCGGTAAGGTGCCCAACAGATGGTCGCTGAATAAGTATATCGAATTAATGACTTGTTTGAAAGAAAATTATAAAGTAAAATTTTATTTAACCGGCAGCTCATCGGATATGGAAGAAATTAATTACATTAAAGAAAAAGCAAAATTTCCCATGGGGCTGTTTATTAATCATAAAATACCGGAAGTTGCCGCACTTATTTCAAAAACCGATTTATTTATATCTAATGATACCGGGATAATGCATGTTGCAGGTGCGACAGACACGCCGCAAATTTCAATATTCGGCCCGACTAATCCTTTTAACTGGGCTCCGGTTGGGGAGAATAAATTTTTTATTAGAAAGTCTGAACTAATTGATGATGTAACAGTTGAAGATGTGTACGCGATGTGCACTAAAATTCTGAGCAGGAAAATTAAAGAGATAAATGATGCGTAATAATTTTATTGCTGCCGTAGATATGGGGACAAACTCATTTCATTTAATCATTGCAAAAATTAAAAAGGACGGATCGTTTAAAATTGTAGATAGGGAAAGGGAGGTAATCCGCCTGGGTTCACATAAGGGAAAGGACTTAAGCATTATCTCTCCCGAAGAAATTGAAAGAGCAACTAAGGTTCTTAAACAGTTTAAGAAATTATGTTCAATTTATGAAACGGATATGCGGGCGGTTGCCACTAGTGCAGTAAGGGAAGCTGAAAACAAGGATGAATTTATAAACTTCGTTTATAAAAATTCCGGAATAAAAGTGGAAGTTATAGAAGGTCATCATGAGGCAGAATTGATTTACCTCGGCGCTAAAAAAGCCTTGTCCTTATCCGCTAAAAAAGCTTTGTGTGTGGATATAGGAGGAGGAAGTACCGAATTTATTTTAGGAAATAACGGTAAGGCGGGCTTTGCGGAAAGTGTTAAAATAGGAGCGGTAAGATTAAGTAAAATGTTTTTCCCGGATTTTGTTTTGAACGGAAAATCAATAATCGATTGTGAAAATTATATCGAAGACCAGATTAAATCCAACCTAAATTTGAATCTAAAAGCGGAGATAGACATTGCAGTGGGAAGCTCCGGTACTATTCAATCCGCAGCATCTATGATTCATTCAGCAAAATTTTT
>JBJKQP010000108.1:0-16698 GCA_046705105.1 Ignavibacteriaceae bacterium
TATAGTTGATAATATATTTTAGGCTTAATGAGCGAGGAAGACAAATGAAAACATCCGTTAAGTTAGCTGTTTTATTGGGGATAATTGCCGCAAGCTTAAATCTTTCATGCTCTTCAATAATTTACAGATCGGTATATCCTACTTTAAACGACGGAAAGTACGACAGTGAATTTCCTTATAACAATTCTTCCAAACAATTGGAAGAAATTTCAAATTCTCTTTACCGGATAAATTCCATAGCTTTCTACAAAGCGTATATCTTTGCAGATAACAGCAAGCTAAAATTAAAAAATTTATCGGATTCCGTAATTCAGAATAATTATGTTAAAACAACCTTTCTGGATAAATCAAGTGCTGGTACAGGTACTGTTATATACAATTCAAACGGTACGGTTGGCTTGTTGACCTGCGCCCATGTTGTGGATTTCCCGGATACATTGATTACTTATTTCAGCGATAAAATAGGTACTTACACCGATGAAGTTCAAAGCATCGCTTTTAAATCCAGTCAGTCTATTTATGTTGCCGGCTTCCCGGAAGGCAGTAATGTAAATGAAATACTTTCTGATAAGGATATTGATGTTGCTATACTGGGAAGGCATTACGGGCTTAAGTATTCCTTAAGCTTTCCGGTATTTTCATATCCTTTTGGAGATGCAAAGGAATTAGAATGGGGCAGCTTTGTATATGTATTTGGTTTTCCCTTAAATTATAAAATGTTAACAACTGCAATCGTCAGCGATCCTAACTATGATCAGAATGGAGCTTTTTTTATCAATGCGGTTACAAACAGGGGATGCAGCGGCGGTATTGTTTTAGCTATAAGAGATGGTGTCCCTCATTTTGAGCTTGTAGGAATTGTAGAATGGGTCCCGGAAAACACAAAGGATGTTCTTACACCCGCTCCTTTGCCGGAATCTTTAAGATATAATCCCCTGGTACCTTATACGGGAGAAGTTTATGTCAATCAACAAAAAGAAATTAATTACGGAATTACAAAGGTAATTTCTATTGAAGCTATAAAAAATTTCTTAATAAAGAATAAAGATTATTTAATAAATAAAGGTTATTACTTAAGTCTTTTTCAGACTAAAAAAAAGAAAGGGTAAAGTCGTTAAATTTGGGATCTAAAAATTTTCTCTTAGAATCCGGATTTTCGATTCTTGATGCCGGATTGAAAATTGAGTATCCAAGATCGAGTATCGAGTATCCGGAAAAGAAAATTTAAAATATCTTTGTATAGAATATTAAACTGCCTTTTGTAACAAAATTGAAAATTCGGTTAGGTTGCCCGGATTGGATTTTGTATAAACCTCGGCATCATGCCATGTAACGATTGCCTTAACTACGGAAAGACCTAAGCCTGCTCCTCCGGTCCCTCTGTTTCTGGATGACTCAACTCTGAAAAAACGATCGAATATTTTGGCCATTAACTCTTCGGGAATGCCTTCGCCTTTGTTTAGAATACTTATTTTTACCTTACCGGGATCAACATTTTCACCCTTTATCGTAACCGAGTTGCTGTCTTCTCCGTACTTTATTGCGTTATCTATAAGGTTGGATAAAGCTTGAGTCATCAATTCTTTATCTATTTCAACAAAAGACTTTGTATTCGAATCAACAACCAGATTGATATTTTTTTCTAGACCTAGAATCTTTAGGTGGTTGGCAGTAGCAATCAGAAATTCATCCAGTGAAACTCTTTCTTTTTTTATTTCTATCATTGAATGATCGATTTTTGAAATAAAGAAAAGATTATCGATAATTTTTGTTAATCTAATTGTTTCTTCATAATTGCTTTTAAGTACCTCTATATATTCTTCAGGAGTCTTTCGCGATTTAAGTGCTATTTCCGTTTCACCGCGCAAAATTGTAAGCGGTGTTTTTAATTCATGTGCAGCAGATATGGAAAATTGATTCATATATTCAATTGAGGTTTTTATTCTGCTTATCATTTCATTCATCTTTTTAACTAGCCTGCCGTATTCGTCGCTGTATTTTTCCCCGCCGATTTTTTCACCGAGATTAAGTGCTGTAATTTCTTCCGTCTTTTTAATAATAGCATCAATTCTCGACAAAGCTTTTGCAGAGATAATTCCTCCTCCTAGAATGGAAACTAGAAAAAATATTGGTGCGAGTATTACAAATATGTGAACCAAACTGTTTAGCGTTTGAGAAATGGTTTGAATCGGAAACGCAACAAAAACTTTATATTTGTCCGAATTTAATTTCACACATCTGATCGGTTTTTCGGATAGAGTTGTATCCGTAAAATTAAACAGATTTATTGGTGCATTTCTATTGGGAAACGATAAAGTATCTTCATTAAGATTAGCTGTTCTAAATATGATTTTATTGTTAAAATTAATTTGAATAAAATTATTTCTTAAGTTAAATGCGATTTCGTTATAAATAATATCCCATACAAGATCTGCCGAAGATGAATAGATGGAATCGGGAACGAAATGTTCAATATCCATATGTTTTTCGGAAACAACCCGCAGAATTGCTTTCCCCTGGGATTTAAGGCCTAAGTCCAGGTTGTCCATTAAAGTGTTATAAAGATAGAAATAAATGAATACGCCAAGAAGAAATTCCAGTATTAGAAAAAGAGTTGAATACCAAAGTGTGGTTTTAAATCTTGTTGAAGAGACAAAGAGTTTTAATTTATTAAACATAAAAATTCAAAGCCTTATACACGAAACATTTATTTAACCATGCTCAATACCGCTTCCGTCTTTAATAATATATCCTACTCCCCTTATTGTGTAAATAAGATTTTTTTCAAAGTTTGTATCTACCTTAGAACGAACTTTATTGATATAAACATCTATAATATTTGTTTCGGTATCAAAATGGTAATCATATACATGTTCAATCAGCTTAGTTCTCGACACAACTTTGTTCACATTCCTCATTAAGTATTCCAGTATGGCATACTCTTTAGGTGTTAGAATAATTTCCCGGTCGTCCCTGCAAACGCGGTGCGATTGAAGATCTAGAACAAGACCGCCTACTTTTAGTTTTGTAGACTTGCTTTTTTCTTTCCTTCTAAGCAAAGCTCTAATCCTTGCTAAAAGTTCTTCAAAAGCAAAAGGTTTTGTTAAATAATCATCTGCACCGGCATCCAGTCCTTCTACCTTATCTTTTAAACTGTCTTTTACGGTAAGCATTAATACAGGGATATTAATATCTCTACTCCTAATTTCTTTTAGAAGTGTAACACCGTCTATAAAAGGTAACATGATATCCATTATTATAAGATCATATTCTTCGGAACCGGCAAACTTAAGTCCTTGCTTGCCGTCTAAAGCAATATCAACAGCATAGTATTCTTCTTCCAGGCCTTTTTTAATAAAGGAAGCTACCTTCTTTTCATCTTCTACAATTAAAATTCTCATGGAAGAAAAATAAATAAAAAAGGAGAGTTAAAAAACTCTCCTATTATATGATAAAAAGAATAATAAGTTATTTCTGTTCCGTTGTAGTTTTCTTTTCCGTTTTCTTTAATTCTTTTTTCATCATCTTTTTATGATATGTTTTTGTTCCCTTAGTCATTTTTTTATATTCTGATTTCTTATGAGCTATTTTCGTCCCTTCCTTGGAAGCTTTCTTTTTGCTCATTGTTGCCTTTTCTCCGGTCTTCATACGATGAGTTTTTTTAGCAATTTTTTTATGCTCTTTTGTTGCGGCGGTTTTGTGCTTTACCGTCATTTCTTTCTTTTCGACTTTTGTTTTTTCGGTTTTCTTTTGAGGAGCATTCTGGGCAAAAGCAGAGCCGATTCCCAAAGTAAACAGGAATGTTACTATCACAGCAAATGATAAAATTCTGGACTTCATTGTAAATACCTCTCGACCTTTTATTAATAAAAATAGTTTTGTTAATGCAAATTCATTTTGAATTTGCGCAGTAAACATATTCTATAATTATTAATACTTGCTTAAAAGTAGATTAAAAAAAATTTATCTTTAAAACGAGGTATGGAAATTAAAGTTTAAGCTTGAAGGAAGAGTCGGATAATTTTCTACACCTACCGAGACATTCCAGCTTAAATTCTGTGCATTCCTTTTATTATATGCTGCCACCAATCTTACGGCATTTATTATGCTTGCTATCCTATTAAGGATTAACGCACCTACAACAAACCTCAGGTTATTATTAGCCTGTTCGCCGCTTACCCACATATTTCTATAAGCTTTGCGGTCGGTGTTAGACTGCCAGCGCCAGTAATAATTAGGACTATTGTACATTTCGCTAAAATTTTGTGCCAGCGCCATAGAATTATTGTATTGATCTATGTTTAAATAGTCTGCAATGGTAGAAAAAAATGTTGCATCCTTGCCCTGCAGGTTTACACCTGCTGCAGCGGCAGCATATGCTTTATATCTTTCTTTCTGCCAGTTGCTGTAAGTATCAAGACCGTAATATACACCCCACAGTGCCCCTTCTGCTATTGTGAAATATTTTCCGCTTGAATAATTACCTGCATACAACTCTCCCATTCCGGGAAGAATTGCGGAAAATAATATTGCAAGTCCTATACTTTTCTTAGAAGAATAATTTGTGTTTTCTGCTAAGATATTGTTTGATTGATTTTGAGGAATTGCTTTTATTGAATTCTCCAATGAATGGATTTTTAATTTTGACTGGTTGGGTAATATTGTTTGTGAAAAGATTGATACTGAAAAAAAGTTTAAGATTAAGATTAAGTTTAAGAGATAGATTTTTTTCATATTTTTTAATTGTAAGTTTAGGATTAACAAGCAATTAAGTCAATTGATTTTTTCTTGCCCAATAATTTGCCCAAGCATAAATTATTTTGGTTCTTAGTAATTGCTATATCGGAAAATTCATTTACAAGATCCGGTTCGTAAGTATGACTTACTCTAACATAGTTGGATGAAAAGCCTTTCGTTATGCCGTTATAATTTTCAGCTTCGAATAAGACCCGGAGGTTTTTACCAATCATCTCATTATAAAATGCGTTTCTTTTTTTATCACTTAAAATCCTAAGGATGTTATTCCTTTTTCTTCTTTCATGTACATCAACTCTCTCCGGCATGGTAACAGCTTTAGTATCCGGCCTTTCGGAATAAGTAAAGGCATGCAGATAAGATATGGGTAATTCTCTAAGTAAATCATGTGTTTCTAAAAAATCTTTTTCGGTTTCACCGGGGAAACCAACAATTACATCAACACCAATTCCTGCATCCGGAATCCTCTGCTTAATCTTTTCAATAAGTGAAGCATAATCTTCAACTTTATATCTCCGCTGCATTAGTCTTAATATTTTTGAACTCCCGCTCTGCAACGGTATATGAAAATGATTGCACATTTTTTCACTATTTGCGGTAAGGTCTATTATTTTATCACTAAGTAAGTTCGGTTCAATAGAACTTATTCTGATCCTGAATTCACCCGGTATTTCTACAAATCTTAAAAGAAGATTATACAAATTAGTATTATATAATTGACCGTAATCGCCAACATTTACACCGGTAAGAATAATTTCTTTATAACCGGCTTCAATTAATTTATAAAATTCTTTTACAGCTTCATCCGGATTCATGCTTCTGCTTTTTCCCCTGGCTGTCGGAATAGTACAGAAAGAGCACTTATAGTCGCAGCCGTCCTGAATTTTAAAGTATGCCCGTGTTCTGGAATCTGCATCGGTTGAATGAGCAGGTCCGAATTCATTTAAAGATTGTGTAGGGGAAACAAAAACGCATGCCAAATCTTTTTTTGAAAATTCATCAATTAAAGAAAAAAGTTTTAATTTCTCATTGCTGCCTAATATTGCATCAACTCCTTCTATTTTGGAAAGTTCTTCCGGCCTTAATTGGGCGTAACATCCCGTTAATGCAACAAAGGCGCCGGGGTTTTGCCTTAGTACACGACGGACAAGCTGTCTGCATTCTTTCTCGGCATTTTCCGTAACACTGCAAGTATTAAAAATATAAACGTCGGCTTTATCTTTAACATCAACAATTTCAAATCCTTGGTTTAGGAATTGGTCCCCGATTGTTGATGTTTCGGAAAAATTAAGTTTACATCCTAAAGTATGTAATGCAACTTTTTTTGACATAATAATGGAACTATTTAAAACTTAAGAGCGGGAATTATTCCCGCTCTAGCAGAACATTTTTCAGAGAAAAAAATTAATTACTTTTATTTTCGGATTGAGAATTATGAGCTTCACCCGTAACTTCAAAAATAGGGAAATCGGATGTATCTATTGAACCGGTTTCTGCATTTTGAATTTCCTGAACCGATACTCTATCCAATTTATGCTTATCAAGATATGAGCGTATTTCTTCTTCCGTTTGGCCTTTAAGCGCAGCAACTGCACTTAAAACAATTTTCTTGTTTTCCTTATCAAATTCAATAACCTTTAAAGGAATAATATCATCGATAGGGAAGTGGTTTGCCACATTTTTTATTTTTGATGTAGCTAATTGCGTAACCGGAACAAATCCGTCAACGTCTTCGGGAAGTTCTGCGATAAGTCCCTTTTCTATAATTCGCACAACCTTACCTTCGGTAGGAGTACCGACTGCATAAAGTTTTTCAAAGTTATTCCATGGATTATCTTCAACTTGCTTATGACCTAAAGAGATCTTCCTCTGTTCGACATCCATTCCCAAAACAATTACATCAAGCTTTTCACCTTTCTTAACAACTTCTCCGGGGTGGCGAATTTTCTTCGTCCACGAAAGATCCGAGATATGAACAAGGCCGTCTACGCCCGGTTCAAGCTCAACAAATACACCGAAGTTTGTAAGGTTACGTGCAATACCCGTATGCTTTGAACCGACAGGATATTTCTGCATTAAAGAATCCCAAGGATCCGGTTCTAATTGTTTAATGCCCAAAGAAATTTTCTTTTCTTCTTTATCAAGACTTAAAATAACTGCTTCAACAATCTGGCCCATGGCAACAACCTGAGAAGGATGTTTAATATGCTGCGTCCAGCTCATTTCCGAATTATGAATTAAGCCTTCTATGCCTTTTTCGATTTCAATGAAAGCACCATAGTCTGTAAGAGAAACGACACGACCGGAAACTTTATCTCCGACTTTATACTTGTTATCGATGTTTTCCCACGGATGGGGGAGAAGTTTTTTCAAACTTAAAGAAATTCTTTTCTTCTCTTCGTCGAAGTCGGTAACAACAACTTTAATTGTTTGGTCAAGTTTAACAACTTCGTTCGGATGATTTATTCTGCCCCAGCTAAGGTCTGTAATATGTATAAGACCATCGACACCGCCAAGGTCTACAAACACACCAAAGTCCGTAATAGCTTTAACCGTTCCTTCAAGTATCTGGCCTTTTTCAAGACTATTTAATATAGCGTTTCTTTGGTCGGCAATTTCCTCTTCAACCAGAACTTTATGAGAGACTACAACATTTTCCGTGGGGATATTAACTTTTACAACTTTAAAGTCCATAGTTTGACCGACAAAAGCATCGAAATCACGGATTGGACGGATATCAATTTGAGAGCCGGGTAAGAATGCTTCCATTCCTATCAAGTCTACAACCATTCCACCTTTAATTCTTTTTAATATTTTACCTTGTAGAATTTCACCGGTCTCATGAGCTTTAACAACTTTTTCCCAGATCCTAAGAAAGTCAGCTCTTTGCTTACTTAATACCAGGTTTCCTTCCTGGTCTTCTACGCTTTCGAGAACAACTTCAACTTCATTGCCAACTTTAATTTCTTCGCTTTCATGAAATTCGTTTTTTGGTATAGAGCCTTCTGATTTGAAGCCGACATCCAGAATAACATTGTCACCCTGTATTCTAACTATCCTTCCTTTAACAAGTTCACCTTCTTTTACATCTTTAAAAGATTCGGTATAGAGTTTAGCTAAGGTAAGAAATTCTTCCTGAGAGTATTCCTCATTATTAAAATGTCTTTTAGCTTTTTCATAGTCATCGACAGTCACTATTCCTTTTTTCGTATCTTTTGTCTCTTCGGACATTAGTCCTCCTAATTAAATGATTGCTCTGCTGTTATTGCTTTAAGCCATCCAAAAGCAGTAAAGCAGAAAAATTTATTTAACATAAATTAATTATGACGGCTTAATAAATTCATCTAGATATCAATGTCGATATTCTTTTTTGTTGCGGTTTCTTTGATCTTCTCAAGAATAATGTTTACCTGCTCATCTATCGTAACTTTAGAAGTATCGACTATAACTGCATCGTTTGCCTTAACCAAAGGACTCGCTTTTCTGGAAGAATCAATTTCGTCTCTCAGCTCAAGATTCTTTTTAATTTCTTCAATTGAAACTTGAACGCCTTTTCCTTCGAATTCTTTAGCTCTTCTTATCGCTCTCTGTTCGATATTTGCAGTTAAGAAAATTTTAACATCGGCATCCGGGAAAACAACTGTACCGATATCTCGGCCTTCCATTACAACACCGCCGCTGTTCATTCCCAACATTCTTTGTTTATCTACCAGTGCAGTTCTAACTTCCTTAATTTTACTAACATCACTTACATGTGCATTAACGTCTTTTGTCCTAATTTCACCGGTGATATTTTCACCGTCGGTAAAAACTTCGGTTGTGCCGTTTACAAAATTTAATTTTATTTCAGTTGTTTGGGCGAGTTTTATTACGGCCTTAGTATCGTTATGAACATTTTGTTTTATTGCCAAAAAAGTTACTGCTCTATACATAGCGCCGGTATCGATGTATAAATAGTTCAACCTTTGAGCAACAAGCTTGGCAGAAGTACTCTTACCAGAACCTGCCGGTCCATCGATGGCGACAATTAATCTTTTTGACATAGTCAACAAAAATAGATAATATTTTCTATATATTCAAAAATTATAATTTTTTTTATTTGCGATTGTGCAATTTAGATAAGTGATTATATTATATACCTTTTAGCTATTAATTACACGATAATTATTAGATGATCAATTTATAGCATTTCACGAAAGAAACTTATTAAGATAGCTACTTAATTTCTTCCCCGCCTAATTCACTTTTAATAGCACTTATGTAAGGATCTGCATCGGCCTGGTTTCTATTTGTAGTAATTCTATTTTCTCCCTGCATTTGGGATGCTTGAGTTGAAGTTAATTGCGGTGTGCTGCTGAACTGGAAGGATATTTTTTTACCGAAATATTCAAGTGTTTTTTTCGAAATATAATCACGATGACGGCTGAGAATATCTTTGCCATGGGAATCTTCGCTGTAGATTTTTAATTTGTTCCCGTTGAGTTCTATTGGTGTTACATTTTTTATGAAAGGGCCAAGAATTAAACCCATATCGGAACTAACAGATTCAGCAAACCCGGTCCAGTTTTGTGTAATGGTATTAAAATCAAGTTTATTGTTTTCCGGTTCGGGAGTTTTGGTTTCTAATACGTTATAAGTTCCGTATTCAGTTACTCCGTTAGTTTTTTTTTCACTGTTTCCGGTTGAAAATTTAACTTTACCGGACTCTTGTTCATTTTTTCCGTAATTTATTTTAGATTTTTCCTGTACGAAAGCTGAGCTTGAATTACTGTTAACCGGCGTTTGTAATTCTCCTATCAATTCGCTTATTGTTGTTGTCTTTTCCAATCCGACAAGGTGACACAGAGAAATTTCAATTTTTAGCTTCTGATTTTGAGAAAACCTAAGCTCCTGCCTGGTTTTATTCAAGAAACTTAAAAGGCGAAGAATATCTCCTTCGGAAAAACTACCGGCATATTCCGGGTAACGGGATTTATAAACATCTGCGGTTTCAATAAGATTAGTGTTTTTGGTTAAAACAACCGTCAATATATTTCTAAAATGCTCAATTAGGCCGTCCGTGAAATCGATGAAATTCCAGCCGTTGTTGTAAATAGATTCGGATACTTCAAAGACGGATTTAAAATTTTTGTTGAGTACAGCATCTGATATTTTGAAATAAATTTCATCATCAATGAGGTTCAACATTTTTGCCACGGTACCGGCATCAATTTTATTTCCGCAGAAAGAAACAACCTGGTCGAAAAAACTTTCGGCGTCTCTTAATGCACCGTCTGCTTTCTTACCGATTATTGTTAAAGTTTTATCATCAATTTGAATATTTTCTTGTTCGGCAATTTTTGCAAGCAGAGATTTTATGGTTTCAAGCTGTATTCTTCTGAAATCGAATCTTTGGCATCTGGATATAATAGTTAGCGGAACTTTATGTATGTCGGTAGTTGCAAAAATAAATATAGTATGTGCGGGCGGTTCCTCCAAGGTTTTTAAGAATGCGTTAAACGATTCCTTGGTAAGCATATGCACTTCATCGATTATATAAATTTTATACTTTCCTTTTGTAGGTGCATATTTAACCGAATCGCGAAGCGTTCTTATCTCGTCAATTCCCCTGTTGGAAGCACCGTCGATTTCAATTATGTCCATCGATTGTGCTGACTGAATGGAATTGCACATTTCACATTCGTTGCAGGGTTCTCCGTCTTGCGGATTAAGGCAGTTTAAAGCTTTAGCCATTATTCTTGCCGTGGTTGTTTTACCAACACCGCGAGGTCCTGTAAAAAGATATGCATGTGCAATACGGTTGTTGCATAATGCATTTTTTAATGTAGCGGTAATATGTTCCTGTCCTACTACTTCATCAAATTTTTGGGGGCGCCATTTTCTGGCAGTTACAACGAATGCCATCTCTTATTCTCTTTATTTTGTTGAACATCTACGATGTTCTATTTCCTTAATTTTATTCCTATCTACAATAATTTACCGTCTACGACGGTAAAATACTGATAATAAATTTTTACAGAATTCTTAACTTTTCGATAATTTTATCATGTGTTTTATCATTCCCTTGGAGAGGGAACATTATTGAAATAATAATTAAAACAAAGTAATCAAATCCTTGGAGAGGATTAATAATACTTTCATAAAATTTCTTCCGATAAGAACTTGCAAATTTCTTCCAGATACTTTTTATCGGTTTCATTAAAAGAATTAAATGATGCGCTGTCTATATCCAAAACGCCCAGTAAGGAATTATTCTTTATTAAAGGCAAAACAATTTCGGATTTGGAATCTGCATCGCAGAAAATATGGCCCGGAAATTTGTTAACATCCGGTACAACGATAGTTTCTTTTTTAGCTGCGGAAGTACCGCAAACACCTTTTCCAATTTCAATTGTTGTGCAGGCAATCTTACCCTGGAACGGACCCAGATAAAGCTTCTTCCCATCCGACAGAAAAAAACCAACCCAGCTAATTTTTTCGAATGTCTGCTTTAATGCGGCAGTAAGATTAGAAAGATTGGAAAGCCGGTTATCTTCTTTAGACAATAAAGATTTAACCTGTTTAATAAAAAGCTCGTATTGCTCTTTTAAGGATAGGGTTTTATTTATTTCTAAAGTTTCTGCCAATTATTTTGATCTCTTCCTGGTCTTTTTAACTTTCTTAGTAATTTGTTTTGCCGGCAGTTTGTAGTCGCTAAATACATAAGGTATTGCGTCTTCAATTTTTTCTACGGGGATGATTTTCAATCCTTCTTTAACCGAGTCCTGGATTTCCTTCAAATCGATTTCATTATCATCAGGGATTAAAACAGTTTTTATATCATTTCTTTTTGCCGCAAGTAATTTTTCCGTCAAGCCGCCGATTGGAAGAACTTCACCTCTTAAAGTAATTTCACCGGTCATAGCAATATCGTTTGATGCAGGCTTACCGCTAATTGCCGAAAGCAAAGCCATAGCCATTGTAATTCCGGCAGACGGGCCGTCTTTAGGTATTGCACCTTCCGGTAAATGAATATGTACTTCCTTGCCTTTGAAAAAATTCGGGTCAAGGCATAGCTGCTTTGCGGCAGAACGTATATAACTTAATGCTGCCTGTGCGGATTCCTTCATTACGTTGCCAAGCTGCCCGGTTAGAGTAAGCTTTTCGGAGCCGTTCATTATGGTAACATCAACGTTTAAAATTTCTCCTCCCGTGCTTGTCCACGCAAGCCCGGTAACGCTGCCAACTTTGAACTCTTTATTATGTTTGTGTGTACGGTAGCGAGGAGTTTTTAAATATTCCTCCAGTTTATCCTCATTTACTATATATTTGTGTCCGGATTTTTTCTTTCCGTTTGAAGATTCCTTTAAAACTATATCCCTTGCCAGCTTTCTGCAAATTGATGCAAGTTCTCTTTCAAGATTTCTAACGCCTGCTTCGCGCGTATATTCGGTAATTATCTTTTTTATGGCTTTATCGGTAATGGAAACTTGTTTATTTATCAGCCCGTGGTTTTCCAGTTGTTTAGGAATAATATGTCTTTTTGCAATTTCCATTTTATCAAATTCAAGGTAACCGGGCAGTTCGATTATTTCCATCCTGTCCTGCAGAGGAAGAGGAATGTTATATCTAACATTGGCAGTTGTTATAAACATAACCTGCGAAAGGTCATAGTCAACTTCGATATAATGGTCATTAAAAGTATGATTTTGTTCCGGGTCTAAAACTTCCAGCATAGCTGATGAAGGATCGCCCCTAAAATCCATACTCATTTTATCTATTTCGTCAAGAAGCATTACAGGGTTTACTGTTCCCGCCTTCTTCATTGATTGAATTATTTTTCCTGGCATGGAACCTATATAAGTTCTTCTGTGTCCGCGTATTTCCGCTTCGTCTCTAATCCCTCCTAAACTTATCCGGACAAATTTTCTTCCTAATGCACGTGCAATTGATTTTCCTAAAGATGTTTTTCCAACTCCCGGAGGTCCGACAAAGCAAAGAATTTGTCCTCTCATTTGTTTAACCAAATTTAAAACAGCAATATGTTCTATTATTCTTTCTTTGGGTTTCTCCAATCCGAAGTGATCTTCATCCAGTATTTTTTGAACATGCGAAATATTAACATCATCCTTTGTAGCCTTAGACCACGGCACTTCCAGCAGCCAATCAAGATAATTTCTTATTACAGTTGATTCCGGCGACATAGGAGGAGTCTTCTTTAATTTATTTAATTCTTCCAGTGCTTTGTCTTCCGCCTCTTTAGACATCTTGGCTTTTTTTATCTGGTCTCTTAATTTCGTAAATTCAGGATTACCGTCTTCTTCATCTCCCAGTTCATCCTGCAGTATTTTAATTTGTTCCTGTATGATAAACTTGCGCTGCGTCTTTGCAATATTTTCCTGAACTTTATTATCGATTTCTTTTTCAATCCTTAGTATATCTATTTCCGAATTCAGGATTTTGACTACTTCGTAATATTGTTCTTTAAGTGTAAATTTTTGAAGTATTCCCTGCTTTACATCTATCGACTGGTTGATGTTTGCGGCCACGTAAAAAAGTTTTCTGTCGGGTTCGTCAATATTTTCAAATGCAGTAACTGCTTCGTTGGGAATGTTCCTGCTGATTTTAACATATTCCTTAAATAACTGAGTTGCCTGGCGAATCAGTGCGTTCATCTCATGATCCAGTTCAAACTCGGGGATGATTATCTCAATTCTGCCTTCGAAGAAATTTTTATTATTTGTATATTCTGTTATTCTGCCCTGAAGAAGTCCGTCAACCAGAATTTTCATCAAACCGTTGGGAAGCTTTAATATTTGAACAATTTTTGCTATGGTGCCTTCCTGATAAATATCATCTTTCTTGGGATCTTCTATATTCGAACTTTTTTGAGTCGAAAGGAAGATATATTTTGTATTGTCCAAGGCATAATTTGCTGCTCTAATAGATTGTTCCCTTCCGACAAGCACCGGGTAAATCATATATGGGAAAATAACTACATCTCTTAAAGGAAGAATTGGCAGTATTTCCGGCATATTATCTACAATAGTAGTGTCGTTATCTAATTCATTAGCTCCGTCTATTTTTAAGTCGCTTATTTCTTTCAAGCATTTGCTCCTAAGTTGTATTCATTTTTATAATTTGAGGTGAAATATACCAAAAATCGCTGGGGCTATCAAGGAACGGAAAATGCAACTATTTCACATGAAAGATTGAAATTAAGATTTTTTAAATTATCCGAATTTTATGCATCTTACACTACAAATACACTGGCAATATTTTTTTATATTTGCAGTCAAAAAAATTAGGAATATGATGATTGAAGATATAATAAGTATTGCAAAAGAAGCCGGAGAAATAATAAGGAACGGATTCGGAACAAATTTTAATATAGAATATAAAACCAATGAAACCAATCTGGTAACCGAAATTGATAAAGCATCCGAAAAATTAATAACTGAATTTATTAGGAAGAAATATCCAACGCACGGAATACTTGCCGAAGAAGGCGGCGAAATAAAAAATACATCGGAATATATTTGGGTTGTAGACCCGCTGGACGGCACTACGAACTTTGCACACGGACTGCCGATCTTTTCAGTTTCAATAGGTGTGCAAAAACAAGGCAAAACAATTGCCGGTGTTGTTTATGATGTAATGAATGATATTGTTCATTCAACGGAGTTGGGCAGCGGTGCTTTTGCCAACGGACAAAAAATGAATGTAAATAAAAATGATAAACTGAATCATGCTGTTATTGTTACCGGTTTCCCTTATAATATATTCGAAAATCCGGAGCATGCCCTTGAAAAATTTACTGCCGTTACCAGGGCCGCAAGAGCAGTAAGAAGATTAGGCTCTGCTGCGATTGATTTATGTTACGTTGCTAAAGGTGTATTCGACGGATTCTGGGAAGTGCATCTGCATCCCTGGGATATGTGTGCGGGAAAGTTGATTGTTGAAGAGGCCGGCGGGTTGGTTACGGATTTTGACGGGAATGAAATAGATATTTACTCAAAAAAGATTTTGGCAACAAACGGCAATATTCACAAAACCATATTAAAGATTTTATCCGAAAATTAAATAATAACTATAGGCTTGTTTTTATAACCTTCAATCTGTTTTAATTCCATTTGTTTGATGTGTAAACTTTCAAGCTCATGTTTTAATGCTAAAGCAGACCTTGTCGTGCCCAATTTTTTAACTGCCTTATCAATTTGTTTTATTAAAGTATCTTCTAAAGTTATTTGTATAGTCTTCATTTTGATTATTTCTTATGTTCAGCCGATTTCATAAACTTTTCCGCGTATCATTGCCGGTAATTTTTTTAGCAAGATAGGCATTAAAGGACGGATATATTCTAAACGGTTAAGGGGAGTTTTAAAAACTACAACAGCAATATTGTATTTTTCTATATTTTGTTGAAAAGGTAAGTTCTTATCAATTGTAACAAAAACATCAAAATTTTTCTCGGAAGCTCTGGATAATAATATTCCATTTGTTATGCCCGCCCACTTCATTTCCTTTACGGTATATACTTTATGGAATTCGAACTCCTTTTTTAGACGCCAATTCAGGCACTCGTCTATAAGTATTTTCATGCAATTGTATCATCGGTTGTAAGAATGCGTTCAGCCCATTCAAGAACTTCAATAACCTGTTCCCTTTTTACGGTAGGGAAGTCGTTAAGGAAATTCTCAATTGTATCACCGCTTTCAAGATAATCAAATAAATTTTTAATCGGAACCCGGGTTCCGAGAAAAACAGGCATCCCGCTTAAAATGTCCGGTGAGGAATGAATTACTTTTGTTTTCATTTTACAGACTTTTTTTTACGGAAAAATATATTATTCCTATTGATTTGTCAATTGCATTTATTTACTATACATCTCCTCAATCAGATGGCCGTATCGTTCTTCTACAAACTTGCGGCGGACTTTTAAGCTTGGAGTAATTTCTCCGTTTTCCAGGCTGAAAGGTTTATCCAGCAGTGCAAATTTACGAACCCTTTCGTAATTGGCTAATTTTTTTTGCACCTTTGCCATATCATTTTCAATCAAGTTGTAAATTTCTTTTGTCTTGGTTAGTTCTTCCTGACTGTCGTATTTTATTTTATGGGTGTCTGCATATTCTTTGATAGATTCAAAATCGGGAACAATTAAAGCGCTAAGAAACATTCTTCTGTCGCCTATTAGGACAAACTGGTCTATATACCTACTTGTAAGGAATAAATTTTCAATTGGCGTTGGTGCAATGTATTTGCCCGCCGTAGTTTTAAAAAGATGTTTCTTCCTGTCTGTAATTATAAGAAAGCCCTCCGCATCGAAAACACCGATGTCTCCGGTGTGAAGCCAGCCGTCTTTCAATACTTCATCGGTTTCCTTTTTATTTTTGTAGTAACCCAACATTATGTTAGGTCCTCTTGCAAGTATTTCTCCGTCAGGGGCTAATTTTATCTCCACATTTGGAATGGGCTTACCTACGGTTCCGAATTTATAATCGTCAGGTTTATTTGCTGCAATAACCGGTGAAGATTCGGTTAAGCCGTATCCTTCCAGAATATGTATACCGACTGCTTCAAAGAATTCTCCGAGATCGCGTGCAAGAGGAGCGCCTCCCGAAACAAAAAACCTTAATTGCCCCCCGGTTCTTTCTCTTAGCTTTTTAAATACAAGTCTTTCGGCAATTTTATACTTAATAGAAAGACTTAAAGAAGATTTGCCCATTCTTTTTAGGCGTGCATACTCTTTACCGGTTTCAACTGCGTTGTAAAAAATCTTTTGTTTCGAAGTTGATTGTGACTCAACGTTCTTTAATACTCTAGAGTAAATTCTCTCGAATAGCCTGGGTACTGTGGTAATAATTGTAGGATGAACTTCCAGCATGTTTTGGGCAACTGTTTCAATTCCTTCTGCATAACAAATTGTTCCGCAGCTAGCAAAAGCAGTATAGTATCCCCCCATCC
>JBJKQP010000109.1:0-12740 GCA_046705105.1 Ignavibacteriaceae bacterium
TGTTCGTTAAGATTTTTTTTATCGTTCAATAATTCTTTTTCAATAAGCAAATCATCTTCACTTGTTGCACCGCGCGGTGCCGAACCTGCAAGTGAATCTATCTCAACTTTCCCGTTTGAAAATTCGGCAAGCTTTTCCGGAGTAGCACCGAAAAAGGAAGACTTACCTCTATGGAAAATAAATAAGGTACAATCCGGATATGAATTTCTTAGCTTATTAACTATGTTATTAAAATTGGGTGCGCCTGAGATTTTCATCTCAATTTTTCTTGATAAAACTACCTTTTCAATTTGGTTTTCATTTATCTTTTCAATGCTCTGGCTTACTAAGTTCTTCCACTTCTTTTTATCCTTTGGCGAGTTCCCTTCTATAGAAAGTATTTTTGTACTTCCTGTCCGGTTTATTATTCTATCTATATTAGTCAACTTTTCCAGTTTTGTACGAAGCCTTTCGGTTAAAACTTTCTCGGCAGTATTGAACGAATAAATAAAATTAAATAAGAGAAATTGTTCTTTATTATTATTTATTAAAAGAATTTCAGGAATGAACCAGGACGAATCTTCAAAATCATGCCATTCGTCGTCGTCATGGCCGGTATTAAATTTCATACCGCCCATAAACAAAGGAACTTTTTTATAAGGAATAATATCCCAATTGTGTATAAATTTTTCTCTCCATTCTTTCAATTTTTTTTCCGTAACGGCAAACCTGCTTTCTCCGTTTTCGGAAATTATAACAACCTCGTCCAGCCCTAAAAATGAAATTCCGGCGGCGGGTTTTTCCATATAAAATGATCTTTCATAATGCTTTTGCAATTCATCCAGATTATTGCCGAATGAAAAACCATCAAAGCGATTAGCAAAGCTTACAAGTAAAGCCGAATTTCCTCTTTCTTTTATTGTTTCTTGGTTGAGGGATAAAAACTGAGGAAATGTTTTTACAATTTGTGAAGTTACTTCTTCCATCAATATAAATTATCTTCTTCTATTGTTTCCAACATTCTTAAATAACTGTTATATCTGTAAGGAGAAATATTTCCTTTATTAACTGCGTCAATTATTGCGCAGCCTGGTTCGTGCAAATGTGTGCACGTATTAAATTTACAATCATTAATATAATTTAAAAATTCAATAAAGTAGTGACCCAGGTCTTGTTTTGTTAATCCGTAAGGTATAATTTCCCGTATTCCGGGAGTATCTATAACAAAGGTATTTTCAGCGGTTTTAATCATAACACTGGTAACCGTTGTATGAGTTCCTTTTTCCGTAAACCTGCTAATCTCTCCCGTTTTTAAATCTAGGCCGGGATACATTGCATTTAATAAAGAAGATTTTCCAACGCCGGATTGGCCAAAGAACAAACTTGTATTACCGGATAAAAGTTTTTTAAGATCACCGGTTCCGGCTCCTGTTATTGCACTAGTTACAAATACCTTGTACCCGGACTGCTCATAAAGGCTTTTCCACTCGCTAATTTCGTTATTATTATCTAAGTCCGATTTATTTATTATAAGATAAACAATTACCTTGGCACTTTCGCCTGCAACAAGAAGTCTGTCTACCGTTTTGTTATTAAAAGCCGGTTCTTGTATGCTGCTAACAACAATAAGATTATCAATGTTGGCTGCAATAACCTGTTCCAGGCGTTCACCATGGAAGCCTGCACCTTTTATCCTGGGTGCTTTCCTCGAAATATAATTTTCTCTTTTATCTATTCCGGTAATAACACCGGTACCGTCTTCGTTCAAACTGAATTCAACATAATCACCTACAACAGCAATATCGGTTAAATATTGTTTATCTTTTTTAAGATGAAAATCTTTTTTGAATTTCCCTCGCAGTGTACAACGGATATGTTCTTCTTCATTTCCTGCAATCACATAATAATCTTTGCTTTCAATACGGCTTACTATACCTTTGATAATAATCTCCTAGATATTTATAAAATTGTTGGATAAAGATAAGATGCGGACATTTTTCAGTCAAATTTTAATGATGTTAAAAAGATGATTTGTGTTTAGTCTTTTTAATTAAAATTGTAAGATTTTTCCACCCAATATTCTATTTTATTTCCGTTAACGGTTGCGGGCTGCCACCTGGACTTAAGAACTGCAGTTAAGACATTTTTAAGACACTGACTGCAGTTTGTCGTATTGATTAATACAATGTAGGATTCTACTTTTCCATCTGTTCCAATTTTTAGCGATAACTTAATGTATCCGTTAACATTTTTATCGACTTTTTTAGGCATTACTTCCAGAATTTGTCTCGGAACAAACGGCAATGAAGCAGAAGTTTTACTTTTGCCGGAAGATAGTTCGCCGTTTGTACCGGTTATATCTGTCTTTAAATTATTACCTGTTATTTCTACGTCCTTTAATAATTCCGGTTGTTCAATGTCTGAAGGAATTAAAATTGCCGGAACATGGGGAAGTTGTACTGTCTTTTGTCTTGTTCCCGATGATTGAATTGTCGGAGGAATATCATTTACGGTAAAAATAATTGAGTTATTTCCGCTTAATGTTTTTTTCTTACCTAAATCATGAGGGAAAAATAAGAATAAAAGTATAACAATGCTAAGGCTTATGATTAAGGCAATTTTAAAATCTCTAGAGTAGTGAATCTTTTCCGGTTTGTGTATCATCTTAAAATTTACACATTGTTAAATTTTAATTATCGTTTCAAGTTACGCATTCTTTTGGAAAAATTGGGCTTTGGAATAACTGAATAGACCAATTCATTTCATTATTCACACCTTCCGAGTTGCATGCATCGGTAAGGATTCCCAAAAGTATAATTTGCGTAATATACTTTATTAACTTAAATCTAATTTATTAAAATTTCTGTATAAATTTTTTAATTTACCGGCAGTAAATGTATTCATTGTTAAGAAGAAAAAAAGAGATGCAAGAGCTGCTTCTTCCCTTGTCAAATAGGGAAGAAGCAGACGGAAAATATTAGAAGCGATACGTCATAGAAAGAATAATTCTATCATCGGTAATTTTTTGATATGTTCTGGAGACATTAACGCCGTAATTATCACCGTATGTCTGCCACCAGCCGTGCGCATAAGCTAAGTCAATACCAACTGCGTCACCGGCTAAATACCCGATGCCACCGGTAACGTATTGTCTGTCAAAGTTTGAAGGATCACCTTGATAAGCTGACGGCTCGACAAAGTAACCGGCACGTAACCTTACACCGATAGTTGGTATAGTATACTCTGCACCCACGTTATAATTGATAACCGATTGAAGCAAGTCTTTAATATTTTTATTTTGTTCGGCAACATATGATGCGCTAAGACCATCGGCATTGGCAAACTTTAACTGAGAGTAATCAATTATTGTTGCTTGCCCGCTAACTATTAGGCTTGCAATATTTGCAGAAAAGCCTGCACCTAATTCAAAAGGAGTAACTATATCGTATTGAACTTTGTCACTGTAATTCGATGAGACTAGTTGCGGATTAAAGCCGGTAGAAAATTGAGCATTGCCGTTAACAGTAAAACTTTCTTTTACAGTATAAGTTTTTGGGAATTGAACTGTTAATCCCAACCGTGCGGAATTTTGAATTTGGTACATTACACCGAATTTCGCATCCCATCCTGAGAGGTTCCAGTTAAGAATTCTGTTCAAGTAAAATGTTTGGAATCCGTAAGTATCCGGGTTGCCTGGATCTGTTTCTACATTTGTATAAATCCCTTTTGTATTGTCTTCATAGTAATTGTTATTATTATTGTAAGAACCAGAAATAAAATTCAAATTCAAACCGACATACAAATTTTTATATGCTTCTATAGCACCTGAAAAAGTCCAATTATTTAACGAACCGCTCTCCAATATACTTCCGCTCTGATTTAATCTGCCGTTAATAATAGTGTTAAAGCTGGTATCGGTTAAATAAAGATCATAAGGTATATTTGAATAGTTATTATTCAAATTTTGGATCATAGAAGTATTCCCGCCGTTATACCCGTTAAATTTAAGGGCGCCTGTAAAATCTTTTGTAGTGTGATAAGATACGGCAAAAACCAAGCTACCTCTTATTGTTGGGAAAGGCAGTGCAAAACTAAGATTATTTAATCTTGTTGCACTGTTTGAATAATCCGAATATTGATTTAGAAATGTTGTATTATTTGCATAAGTATCATAACTTAAACCGCCGGTAAATTCCAGCTTTTTTACAAAACCCCAGCCGGCAGGATTAAAAAAAGCAGCTCCTGCATCATCACTTAAACCTATATATGCATTTCCCATTCCTAATGCACGGGCACTGGAACCTAGCCCGGGATATCCTAATCTTAATGCGTCATTTTGATTTTGTGCATATGCATTTGAAAAAAAGAGTATTAGTGCAGCTGCCAAAATAAGCTTTGAGCAATTCGAACAAAAGCTTTTCATTTATTTATCTACCTCCATTGTTGTTGCGGCTATTGCCATTGTTTCGACCACCGTTATTATTTCTTAGTGAGTTATTATTTGAACTTGTCGGCCTGGTGGTATTATTCCCTGTATTTGTACTTTCCACTCTATTACCTGTACTACCCTTATTAGTTGATGTACTGCTTACACCTGTTGAAACCGCAGGAGAACTCGTTGTAGGTAAACCGGGCTGCATAACCCCGTTTCTTGTCGGTTCATTTCTTCCGGACATACCGTTGCGTAAACTTTCCTGGCCCCGGTTAGAATTTCTTATATAAGGTTGAGCCGGGGGTTGAATTGAATACCACCATGGATAATTATAATAGTAATAATATCCTCCGTAATACGGAGAAGCATAATAACCGTTATCCTGGTAGTTGGAATTTTCCGCAGTCGGGAAGTTGTCTTTAGGTGTCCATACTATTGTATAGCAACCGCTTAACCCAACGGATATAAAAAGTATTGCCAATATTTTCAAAATTAAATTTTTCATAATTATTTATCTTCCTCTTCCGGAGCCGCCGCCTCTACCGCCGCTAGCCGAAGCACGTGACGGGGGACTATAACTCCTTGGTGCCGAATATGATCCTGCAGGAGGTGAATACGACCTTGCCGGTGGAGAATATGATCTTGGAGGAGGCGAATAAGTCCTTGCCGGCGGTGAGTATGACTGTCTCGGCGGTTCATATCTTCTTGCAGTTCCTCTATTATTTCTATTTTCTATCCTGCTGTTATTACTTCGCTGGTATCTACCGTTAGTATTTCTTCTGTAATTAGGGTGTTCTACCCTTCTCATATAATATTCTTGTCTGGAAATATTTCTGCCTGTATTTCTTCTACCATTAGAAACACCTGACCTTACAATTCTATTTGGTCTGTTATTATTGCTTCTAATTGTTGCCGGAGACTCAGCTCGTGCCGGTCTTCCGCTGCGTGAAACCGTATTTGGCTCGCTTCTGGTAACGGTATTTGGTGAATAAGTAGTTGTTGTTCCTCCCGAACCGACTACGCTTCCGCGTCCGCCGAAATTCCTTCCGCCGTCATTATTTCTAAGATTATAATCACCTCTGGATCGTTTTTTATATGGTGTACTATAACTATAATAACCTCCGTAATATGGATAATAATTATAAGGATTATAATAAGTAGGGTAATAAATACCGTAAGGATTATAAAGATTATAATAATAGGGATTATACGACCATAGATTTAAAGGATCCCAATAGAAAGGATTATAAAAACCTCCCCAAGAAAGACCTAAAGATAATGAAGGATAAGAATTCCATCCGTTATAATAAGGAGAGCCGTAATAATTATTATATCCCGGACCGTAATAATTATTATTATCGTAACCATATTGATTACCATAGGCAGAATCCGCCGGAGTTTGATAACCCTGGTAACTATAACTAGTATCTGCCGGATTTTGATTATTCGGGTAGCTATTGTTGTTACCGTAACCGTAATAACCGGAGTTGTTGTCTTGCATGGCAACCTGGGTGTAACATCCACCCAACAAAAAAGCGGTAATTACTAAGATAATCCCGCTTAAAATTCTTAGCTTTTTCATTTCAACTCCTCCACAATTTAACTGGTACAAATATTATCAAAAATCGATCCTAAATAAAGTCTTTAATTATTCTTTTTGATCTAAAACATCAATAATTTCTTGTGCAATTTTTTAAACTTTTTGTACAGAATAAGCTACATATTTATTAATTCAACCGACAATTAGACAGTTTGTTCCTATATTTTGTTTAACTAAATAATTATGTGTTAAAAGATACTTTTTATATATTCTATTCTAAGTGCCCTATCTGCTGTGGAAGGATTCCATTTTTTATTGTCCAACAAATCACGTAAATCAAAGCCTAAAGTAAAGCCTTCTCCAATTGACCACCTTATTCCAACATTTAAATAACCGTTGCCTGCACCATATCTATTAGCATTATCATTAAATGCAAAATCGTATTCACCAATTATTGAAACATTTTCACCAATGGTTTTTTCGGCACCCACTCTTAAATCTACAAAGTCTTCGCCATCATTTTTTTCAAGTGAATAATTTAATTCTCCGTGAAGGCTTAAATAACCCAAAAATGCAAAATTCTTACTTGCAGCTGCAAAAAATCCGGGGGATTTAATTGCATATCTTCCGGTTGAATCGAAATAAACGCCTTTGCCTTGAGAATCGAAACCCACTGTAAGAGCGGGTATTGCAATAGTTTCGTTTATTAACCTGAACCTGAAATTTATACCGGGATATTTGTACCATACAGGCGTTCCTGCCCCAATTATGTTAACGCCTCCGTATGATATGCCGAAACTTACGTTATTAAATATTCCTACTTCAATTCTTTCAATTAATACTCCTTGAGGTAAAACATCGGAAGTTAGACCCACATATCCTTTTTTAAGAATGCCTGCAGTTGGCATATCTATCAAATAGCGGTATTCGAATTTTGCATTTGAGCCGGCCGTTCCCTGGGCAAAAGTAAAGCCCGCTGTAATAAGTATAAAATTGAAGAACAGTAGTATCTTTTTCATTTCTCCTCAACTTTTATTTTTAATATCATTTAATCAAAACAACAAATAAAAAATAATAATAAAAATTCAAAAAATGGTATTCTTTTATTTCTTATCAGGAATAACATCTATGTCTATTTCATTCGGTAATAAAGAAAAATTTGATTTTATAATTATGGTTATTGTACCGGTTATTCCCTTTAACAGTAATGTTAATTTTCCTTTTCCTTGATCGTTTTCAATATTGTTTATTAAATCTTTACCTTTTCTAATCATAAATTCGGCACTTGCTTGTCTATAAGGAACTCTGCTACCCAGTGCATTTACAGGTATCAATTCGATTGTAACTTTAGAATCAGCGGATGTAACCAAATTTTCCGGTATTATTTTAACGGTTGTTTCATAAATGTTAAAAATATAATAGTAAACAATTAAAACTATAAAAAGAAAAATTATAACTATAATGAAAATAAAAAACATCATTAATTATCCGAATCTTTCAAAGCTTGTAATTTCTTAATTTTTCTTATCTTATTCCTCATATTTAAAATAATAGTCTTAACTATATTAACCGGTACTCCGTCGGGATGCTCCGGGCATAATCTCATATCGCACTGATCGTTAACATAATCAATTGCAACAAATTTTTTATCGTTGGTGTAAACAATTTCGGTTGAGAAAAAATCGAGCCGGGTTATTTCCGCAATAATTTTTGTTATTTGAAATAGCCTTTTAAGCCTGAACCTTTTAACTTCTTCCTTAGTTAATTCTGAGTATAAGTGGGTTTGGTCGTCCCACCAAACTGGAATTGCTTTTCCGAAAGCCCAAAAACACCTAAACCAGGCTCTTTTGCCGTTAAAAAAAGACGGATATATTTTTTGCTGGAGTATATATTTATCATCATAATTTGTTATTCTTTCTTCAATTATTTCCTTAAGAGTTTCTGCGCCGGTAACAACTCCCAAACCTCCGCCCGTATTATTGCACGGTTTGATAATGAATGGTCTTCCCAGAACAGCAAGATCTTCAATCGAAATAAAAATTTCTTCACTTTCGCTATGAGGTGGAATTATGATAGAATACGGCACATTTAAGCCGGCAGTAATAAATTCAAGATGCATGCTTGCTTTGTCTATCGCATGCAGAACTTTATTGTAAGGATTAAATATAACCGTCTTTCTTTTGTTTAAGATTTTCCCTAGTTCCTCAAATTCTTCTTCAACATCCCATGCTCGATCCAGATAAAATTTAAAGTGTAATTTTCTGTTAAGAATTTTTTCTTTGGTTTCTTTTATGTTATTATAAGTTACCTGGTAGGTAGTAAGACCGGATTCGTGAAATATTTCTTCAATAAGATTAATAAATTTATCGTCATATTCCCAGACAAAAGCTAAACCAAGATCATAATTTTCCATTGATTAAATATGTTTTTACAAAGATATAGTTTACTATATTTGTATGCAAGAATATGTGAAGTATAAATAGGATATTGATATTTCACTAGCTATATTTTTTCTTTGTACTAGGACTAATCGAGGTGAAGACGGAAAAGAGTTTAATCCCTTCCGGCACTTTATGGTATGTTGTCTAGCAAAGTGATTTATAAATAGATTTTTATCTATTTATGAAAGCAATAATTTTTATTATTATTATATTTTCTTATTATAATTATTTTACCATATGTTAAAAATTTTATCTATAGCTCTATTAGGACTTTTATTAGCAGCATGTTCAGCTCAAAAATCCGTAGTAAAAACAAATAATTTAAATTTTGATACTATTAGTGAACCGGAAATAGATACAACAAACGACGCCTTAAATCTTTTTATAGACGGTTCAATTGCGGAAGCCGAAGGGAATTATGCTAACGCGATTATCTTTTATCAATCTGTCCTTAAGCTGGAACCCAGATCGGGTGTTTACTTTGCTTTAGCAAAAAATTATTTATACTTGAATAAATTATCACTTGCCTTACAAAATGCCAGACAGGCAATTCGTCTTGATTCGAATAAAACCGATTATCTTAATTTATTAACGGATATATATTTAAGCGCCAATCAAAATGATTCCGCAGCCGTTACTTTAAACAAAATAATCAGGCTGGATTCTTCCAATATAAATGCTTATTACAGGCTTGCAAGAATTTATGAATCAAACAAACCGTTAAAAGCAATAAACATTTACAATAAGATAACAAATATTATTGGCCCGGACTGGAATGTACTTATGCATGTATCGGAACTTTATGCAGGTCTTGGAAACTTTAAGGAGGCAGCTTATTCAATAAAAAAATTATTGACAATAGATCCCGGCAACATAGGTCTTCAAAAATTGTTGGCGGAGTACTATCAGCGGGCAAAAATGTATGGTGACGCTATGAAGGTAATTAACCAAGTTATTGCAGGTTCACCCGACGACCTGGATGCATATGACAGGAAGGCCCAGATTTATCTTGCTCAGAATGACTGGACGAATGCCGCAAAAGAATATGATTTTATCCTTAAACAGCCTAAGGTTCCTTTAAAAATGAAACTGCGGATAGGGGCTTCCTATTTCGAACAATCCTTTAAGGATAGTACGCTTCTACCGATTGCTAAAAATTTTTTTGAAACAATCGATAAAGATACAACAGACTGGCAGGTTAAAATGTATCTTGGCGCTATCGCAGTAAATGAAAAAAAAGATTCTACTGCGATTAAAGATTTCAAAGAAGCTACAAAATTAGCAAGCTGGAATGTAGAAGCGTGGGTTAGACTAGGGGGGCTGTACTTTGACAATCAAAAATATGATGAAGCAGCCTCGGTTATGAAAGTCGCCATAAAATCTTTTCCGGAAGATTTTAGGGTGAATTTAATTCTGGGCCTATCGCTTGCTCAAAACAACCATAATAAAGATGCCGAACCTTTTCTTAAAAAGGCAGTTGAATTACAGCCCAATGATATTACGGCATTATCCGCTTACGGATACACGTTAAGTCAATTAAAGCATAACACCGAAGCAATAAAATATCTTAAAAAAGCTCTAACGATTTCTCCCAAAGATATTAATTTACTTGGCACGCTTGGCTTAATATATGACGGTGAAAAAAAATGGGCACAGTGCGATAGTGTTTATGAGCTTGCTCTTAAGATTGATTCAACTAATGATCTTATAAATAATAATTATGCCTATTCACTTTCGGAAAGGGGAATAAAACTGGATGAAGCTCTTAAGATGGCAAAGATTGCGATAAAAGCCAAACCGACAAATGCCTCTTACCTGGATACTATGGGATGGATCTATTTTAAGTTGGGAAATTTTAATGAAGCCGAAAAGTATGTTGAGAAATCAATTAAAATAAATGATAAGAATTCGGATGTATACGAACATCTTGGTGATATTGAAATGAAAATGGGAAAAAAGAACGAAGCTTTGGAAGCATGGAAAAAAGCTCTGAAGCTTGACAAAAATAATAAAGAGCTTAAATTAAAAATCGAAAAGGGTTAAGTTTGAAAAGATATGCGTTAATTCTTTTTTTGTCCTTTGATATATTACTTTTATTGATTTCCGGTTGTGTCCCTTCCAAACCTACAGAAGGAGTAGAAATATTATCTGCGGAAAGGCTGGTAAATAAACTGGAAGCTAATCGCAGAAGAATAAGGACGTTTGAAGGCACGGGAAGTCTCATCGTAAATTCTCCGCTTATGGATAATAAAGCCGATTTCAAAGTTACCTTGGTAAAGCCGGATTCTATTTATTTAACAATAATGGGGCCTTTCGGAATTCAACTGGCTGAAATCCTGGTGACAAATAATAATTTTATTTTTTATGATGCACTTAGGAATACTGCTTATGAAGGAAAGGTTGATGAAAATGTTCTAAGCAATATTTTTAAGATCAATTTACCTTTCAGTAATATAATCAATGCGTTTGTCGGATCGGTTAATTTAACCAAACATTTATATAAAGAACCCACAAAATATTCGGTTGATTACGATAAATATGTCCTTACTTATGTAGATTCGGTAAACAATGAAACAACGGAATATAAAGTTGATATAAGACAGCTTGGGATAACAAGCTATAAGGTAGAAAACAATTCCGGAAATGTTTTACTGGACGGTAAATATTCAGACTTTGATCTTTTGGATAACGTTGCAGTTCCGTATTCGATAAATGTGCAGGATAAAAAAGATGATCAGTCGGTTGCTATTAAGTATAAAAAGATGATAGCAAACAAGCCCTATATAAGTATTGATTTTCATGTGCCTAAAGATGCAACTATTATTAAGTGGTAAATCATTTCTTAGTTGAAATTGATTAATTGTAATGTTTAATTTTAAAGTAAGATAAAAATAATTGTCTAATTGCTTAATTGTTTTAAACAACCCGACAATTTTACAGTTAAGCAGTAAACAATATAAAAATCCGGTAACCTGCATACAGCAGGCAAGTTAAACAGTTTAACAATTAAACAATTGAAGAGTAAAACAGTAAATAAAGTCATAATTACAATCCTTCTAACTGCTTTTAATCTATATGCTCAAACCTCCGGTATAAAACAAAAGCAAAGCGAGCTAGTCCAGATAAGAAATCAAATTACTTCTCTGGAGAACGAGTTAAAGACAAAATCCGCTAAAGAAAAAGAAACTTATGCCGTGCTGAATAATTACAACAAGCAAAGTTTTTTATTACACGCCTTAATAAATAATCTCAAGGATGAAGAAGCACAAAAAGAAAAGCAAATATCGAAAACCGGTCATAAAATTTTAGCGTTAAAAAAAGAAATTAACGATTTAAAGAAAAATTATGCAAAATACGTAGTTGCTATTTATAAAAGGGGAAAACCCGACGAATGGGCAAGCATTCTTGATGCAAATTCATTTGAACAGGCTGTGCTTCGCTACAAATATTTGCAAAGGTTTACCGAGCAGAGACAAAAAGACCTTACCAGGCTAAAAGAAAATACTGCAAAGCTTATATCATATAAAAATATTCTTGAAAAGGAAAAGCAGGAAAAATTGGCTCTGACAAAAGAGAAGCTTGGTGAAGAAAAAAATCTGGATGTAAAGAAGCAAGAAGGTAAAAGAATATTGAAAGCAATTCGAAATGATAAAGCTGCCCTTAAGAGTGAATTGCTTGCAAAAAAATCTGCGGAAGGAAAAATTCAAAATATAATAAATAGACTAATTGAAGAAGCTGCTGCTAGAGAAAAAGCGGAAAATGAAAGACTGGCATTAAAAAAATTAAAAAGCAATCCGCCCGAAAAAATAGTGGCTTCAAAATCAAGTGAGACTTTGCCCAAGCTTAATAACTCTAATTCTTATAACATAAATTTATCTACGGCAGGATTCTCTTCTTTTTCCGCACTAAAAGGCAGACTTAACTGGCCTGTTGAAAGAGGAAAAATTGTAAGAAAATTCGGTGAGAACAGGAATAAGAAATTAAATACCGTAACTTTAAATTACGGTATAGATATAAAAACAACTCACGATGCAGAAGTAAGAGCTGTGGCAGAAGGTGTAGTTTCCGCAATTGATTGGCTGCCGGGGTACGGCAGTGTAATAATTATCACTCACAAAGGAAACTACAGAACTGTTTACAGCCATCTTTCCGATATTTATGTAAAAGAAGGTGACAAAGTTAAAGCCGGGAGTATATTAGGCAGAGTAGGAGAAAGCCTGGAAGGTAATGTACTTCATTTTGAAATTTGGAACTCGCGGCAAAAACAAAATCCTGTGGTTTGGCTGGCGGGGAGGTAATTGTCAATGGTCATTAGTCATTGGTCATTTGTATTCATTAGGTCATTTAT